>DATGTW010000070.1:0-99076 GCA_035301625.1 Paenalcaligenes sp. | reverse complement strand
AAACAAGGGTGGGGCTGGAGGTAATATAGGCTCGCAATATGTGGCAGGCGCTAAACCTGATGGCTACACGTTATTGTTTGGCACATCTGGGCCATTGGCTATTAATGTAAGTCTGTATCAAGATATCACCTATGATCCACGTACAAGCTTTGATCCCATTGCACGTATTGGGCATTTACCTAATATTTTGGTAATAAACCCTGAGCTACCCGCAGACAATTTATCTGAATTAATTGATTACGCTAAAAATAATCCAGGCACATTAACTTACGGCTCTTCTGGTAATGGTGCCTCCTCACATTTAGCGGGTGTCATGTTCAATCGCATTGCCGACACGGATGTATTACACATTCCTTACCGCGGTACCGGCCCGGCATTGGTAGACCTTATAGCGGGTCAGACTGATATGACTTTCACTGATGTGATGACGGCCATTCCACACATAGAAGAAGGGCGTCTTAAGGCCATTGGCGTAACGACTGATGAACGTTCAGAATCATTGCCTGATGTGCCAACTCTGGAGGAGCAGGGTTTAGAGGATTACGATGTCAGCGTGTTTTTTGGTGTTGTGGGACCCAAAGGCATGGAACCACAAGTAATAGAAAAACTTAGTGCCACTTTTGTTGATGTGCTCAATGAGGATGAGGTGCGTAGTCTTTTATCTGCACAAGGAATTGTTGAAGTAGATGATCGTAGCCCGCAAGCATTAAAGGCCTTTATTGATACAGAGGTTGAAAAATGGGCTGAAATTATTGAGTCCGAAAATGTGGTGTTAGATTAATTTTGGAAAAGTTATGCAGTCTGAAAATATGAATGCAGGGTCTTTGCACGGCATCCGTGTTGTCGATTTATCTCGGGTGCTGGGCGGCCCTTATTGTACCCAAATTCTTGGTGATCATGGCGCAGATGTGCTGAAAGTAGAGCCGCCATTTGGAGATGAAACACGCGCTTGGGGCCCCCCTTTCGTGGGCGAAGTATCCAGTTACTTTAATGGTGTTAATCGTAATAAAAAAGGAGTGTCAGTAGATTTATCTGTAGCTGAGGGGCAAGAATATCTCAGAGAGCTTTTGCGCGATGCTGATGTGCTGGTTGAAAACTTTAAGCCCGGCACCCTAGAGAAATGGGGATTTACTGTTGAGTACTTACAAGAGCATTATCCTCAGCTAGTGCATTGTCGAGTGACGGGGTTTGGTGCAGATGGCCCATTAGGGGGCTTGCCTGGTTACGATGCCTGTGCTCAGGCATTATGCGGTTTAATGAGTGTGAATGGCGAAGCCGATGGTGATGCCACACGCGTAGGGCTTCCCGTTGTTGATATGGTTACTGGCTTGAATGCAGCTGTGGGGATTTTGCTGGCACTACAAGAACGTAATCAAAGCGGCCGTGGGCAGTTTTTAGATATTACTTTATTTGATTGTGCGCTTTCTTTGTTGCATCCACATGCTGCTAATTTTTTCGGCAATGGGAGAACACCGCAACGTAGTGGCAATGCACATCCTAATATTGCACCCTACGAAACGATACATACTCAGGCAGGAGATATTTTTCTGGCGGTGGGTAATGATCGTCAATTTACACAATTGACACAGTTGCTGGAAATCCCCGAAGTAGCCAACGAAGCGCGTTTTAAAACAAACAAAGATCGTTTAAATAATAGAGACGCGTTACATGAGGTGTTGTCCCAAGCGCTAGAAGGACATGATGCCAATGTTATTGCCGAGACTTTATTACGCTCTGGCGTGCCCGCTGCTCCGGTGTTAAATGTTAAAGAGTCATTACAGCATCCACATACCCAGCATCGCCAAATGATTTATTCACAAGGAGAATATCAGGGCGTAGCATCGCCAATCAAACTTTCAAGAACCCCAGCTACATTGCGGTATACGCCGCCCAGCTTGGCTTCACCTGAGGTACGTGTCAGTTGGGATGAGTTTGAAAATGATTGAGTTTTATTAAATCAATAATTTCGCGCTCTTTCATGATTCTGTGAAGGGTGTAATCGGTATTCCAGCAGGGATCTGATTACATCCTTTTTTGTTGCCTTTATCAATCAAATTAATTAACGCAAATTAACATTGCCGGGGGGTTGCCCGGATGTGAATAGGTTAATATCGACTCCCACTATGAGGCTCTTACAGACAAAGAGTCTGCAACTAAGTTCTGCTTGAATACCAAAACCGAGGGGAGTGGGTTTGACGAATAGTACTGTTGTTGGTTTCTCTGGATTACGTGGTGGAGTGGGAACCACCAGTATGACAGCTTTGCTTGCAGCCGCGTTACACCATTCGGGTCAGTCAGTCTTGGTCGTTGATATGAATGATTCTGATCTGTTGCGGCTGCATTTTGATGTTCCCTATCTCGATGAACAGGGATGGGCTGCTGTTTTCTGGGAAGGGGAGCATTGGGTAAGCCAACTATTACAGATAAAAGAGGGCCTTTGGATACTGCCATTTGGGCGAAATGCGCCACGTACTGCACGCGTTAATGCGCAAGTAATCGAATCGATGTTTTCAATGGTGCTTGATGCATTACAAGAGGGGCAAATCGGAATTAAACCTGACTGGGTTATTTTTGATTTTCCAAGCCATCCTGCAGCAACACGCATACTGCAAGAGCAGTGTGATTTTCATTTTTTAGTTTGTGAGCCTGACTACGCAGCCCATGTGCTTTTAGACCAGTATGAGCTTGCGGCGCAAACCCATCTTTTATTGAATAAACTGACTCCAAAAGAGCCATTGGCCAGTGGTATCGTTACCGATTGGAAAGAGCGTTATGCAGAACGAATCATACCGGTAAGCTTTTCTTGGGATGCGCATGTTTCAGAGAGCTTGGCGCATAAACATACTGTGTTGGAACACGCACCCGAAAGCATAACAACTCAAAATGCACATGAATTTGCCCGCTGGTGCCTGAGTTATCCCGAGAGAAACTAGGGGTATGGCAGATTAAGTATGGATTGTTGTTATACTTTTCACTCAATGGTGAGTATTTAACTCATCATTTAATTTGTTATCACAACGACAAATATGAGGAAGTCATGCTGGAAAAAGTATTTCGCAGAAATAAACAGAAAACTGATACCATGCAATTGATTGGTCTGCAGGGTGAAGAAAGCGTGCAGCAGCTAGAGCAAGCACTGTCTAGTTTAGACGGGGTCTCTGAGGTTGCTGTTTCTTTAGATGATGAAAAGCTTAAAATTACATATAACACCGCGCAGACCAATTTGCCTACTTTGCAATCCGCGATTAAGAGCACTGGTTTTGAAGCATTAAAACCAGTTCATGGCGAGGATGGGAATTGCTGCGGTGGCTGCACCTAAGGACTTCTGTAGCATAAAGTTATTTGCCTGTGTGTGCGTGTTTAATGCATTAAATTAGATACCATGCACAGGTAATTGCTTTAGGACTTGCTCGATACCGTTAATTCAGCGGTAGAGTCATACCCATATCTAAGCTTGCGAGAGATATGCGGGATAGAAATAATGAATAGCGTGGGGAAGCGTCAGAAATTGTAGTTAGATGCTTGAACAGTGAGGTGCTCTAACGCCTGGTTATTATTAGCTGAGCCTTATGGTTGTTGGCTTTTTTGGGGGAGGAAATCAGGAGGGAAAAGCAGCTGGTGCCCAGAAGAGGATTTGAACCTCCACACCTTGCGGTACATGGACCTGAACCATGCGCGTCTACCAATTCCGCCATCTGGGCTCTTGTGGTTCACTATAAAGCGTCAATAATAACTAATTTATAAAAAAATACCAAGGCCTTTCTGATATAGTGGCATTTATGCAAAAACAAAGAATAACAATTTTGCCATACCGATTTGTCCGCTCCCTATTGGGCGGTGTTATAATCGTTTGAAAAAACAATGATATAGGCATACACATTAATGACTACTGCCAACAAAAAGGCGCAGAATATTTTTTTACGTGAACATTTACCACCCGACTTTGACCCATCAACGCCTAGCCGCGAATCCATTTTAGCTGCTCTCAGACAATCTACAGATGCATTAAGCATCACTCAGCTAGCCGAAAGCCTCGGCGTGGAATACCCGATGTCAGTCGGTACGATGCGACGAATCAACGCGATGCAGCGTGATGGTCAAATCAACATAGACGCGCAACAGCGTATAACAGTGAATACAAAGACAAAATTTATTTCAGGTCGCGTGCAAGGGCATCGCGACGGGTTTGGTTTTCTCATTCGTGATGATGGTGGTCCCGATCTGTATTTATCCCCACGTGAAATGTTACGTGTGCTTCATGGGGATAGGGTATTAGCCCGAGGTGATCACTACTATAAAGGCCGACCCGAAGGGGTGATCGTTGAAGTCCTCAAAAGCCAAACCAATCGATTGGTGGGCCGATTTATAAAAGAAGGGGGGATTTGCAGCGTTATCCCCGAAGATAAGCGCATCAAGCATGATATTTTTGTAGTGCCCCAAGATGCCGGTGGAGCCAAAAATGGGCAGGTTGTGGTTGTTGAGATTACACGCCAGCCTTCCGAACACATGCAGCCCATGGGTCGTGTCATCGAGGTTTTAGGAGCCATTGATGATCCCGGTATGGAAATTGAGATTGCTGTGCGCAAGTTCGATGTGCCTGCAGAGTTTTCCAAAGCAGCGCTCAAGCAGGCACGAGAGCTACCAAACGAAGTGCGTGAGCAGGACCATAAGGGGCGCGTCGACTTGCGTGAGGTCCCTTTCATCACTATTGATGGTGAGGATGCACGCGATTATGACGACGCTATATATATCCAGGAAACCAACATAGGACGAGGCAAGCGCCATCGTCCTGGGTGGCGCTTATTGGTGGCTATCTCTGATGTGAGTCACTACGTCAAGCCCAAAGACTCCATTGATACGGACGCTCTGGCCCGTGGGACCAGTGTTTATTTTCCCCGTCGGGTAATTCCTATGTTGCCCGAAGAGTTATCTAATGGCATTTGCTCGCTAAACCCTCATGTGGATCGGTTGGTCTTGGTTTGCGATATGGTTGTTCCTGCTGATGGTGCGCGCAAAGGGAACGTCACCGCATACCAGTTTTATCCAGCACTCATTCGTTCTTGGGCACGTACGACCTATACGCAGGTGTGGGACGCTTTGCAGCAGCCCAATGGTCCCGCAGCAGCTCAGTTGGGAACTGTACTGCCCGTGGTAGAAACTGCGTACGAGTTGTACCAGGCTTTGGCCGAGCAACGCCGTGAACGAGGTGGTATTGAGTTTGATACCGTAGAAACCCAGATTGTTTGTAATGATTTGGGCCGTATTGAGCGTATCGAACCTGTAGTGCGTAATGATGCGCATCGTTTGATCGAGGAGTTCATGCTGGCCGCGAATACTTCAGCTGCGGATTTCATCGCTCGTAATAAACGCAAGGCACTTTATCGTGTCCACGAGGGACCTACCCCCGAAAAACTCGAAGCGCTGCGTAGTTTCTTAAAAACACTGGGTTTGCATTTGAGTGGGGGTGATGAACCTACCTATCATGATTATGCACGGCTTATCCAAGTCGCCCGCGGCCGCGAGGATTTTGAGATTATCCAGACGATGCTGCTGCGTTCTATGCAACAAGCCATTTATAGTCCTGATAACAGTGGCCACTTTGGCTTGGCTTATGAGCGCTATATGCATTTTACTGCACCCATTCGCCGTTACCCGGACTTGCTCACGCATCGCATGATTCATGCCATTTTGAAATCCAAGCAATATGTACCGTACATTGATTTGGATTTTGATACAGATGGATTAACTAAAAAAGAATACGAGCAGGCGGTGTGGGAACAATTAGGTGCGGTGTTATCTGCTCGTGAACGACGTGCAGATGATGCATCTTTTGATGTCTTGGCCTGGCTCAAATGCTATTTTGCCCAAGAGCATATTGGTGAGGTTTTTAGCGGTCGGATTACAGGGGTCACCCAGTTTGGTATTTTTATTACTCTCGAAAGTCTTTTTATCGAGGGATTGGTGCATATTTCCGAGCTGGGCACTGATTATTTCATATTTAATGAGGCAACTCATGAGTTGGTTGGTGAACGTACTGGAATTCGTTATCGACTGACGGACCAAGTTCACGTGCAAATTGCTAATGTTAGCCTTGAAGAGCGGCAAATAGATTTTCACTTGGTGGAGGGGGCTGGCGTGTCTCCTCACCGTCCAGACGCGCCGGTCGCCAGTCGTGCGATGCGCAAGGCAGCGTCAGCTAAACCCTCATCTGCGCCATCACGCCGGCAAGGGCGCAAGCGCAAAACCCCTCGATTATCTAAACGTAGCGGAAAAAGAAACTAACCCATGACAACTCAGAATTTACTTGGTTTTCACGCGGTGCGCGCTCGTATGCAGCAAGCGCCCGATACGATTGTCCAGGTTTTTTATGATGCCAAGCGTCGCGATAGGCGTAAACAGCAGTTGATTGACCTTTTACAACAAGCCAATGTGGAAATCACACCCACTAACAAGGCCGAGCTTGATAGTTTGGCCCAAGGTGGGCGGCACCAAGGGATTGTTGCCATCGCACAACAATTAACTTTGGCTACCGATGTCTTTACCTTGCTTGATGAATTGGTGGACCAGGATATTTTGCCTTTTTTATTAATCTTGGATGGTGTGACCGATCCGCATAATTTGGGTGCGTGTTTGCGCACCGCAGATGCAGCTGGTGTCCATGCTGTTATTGCTCCAAAGGATCGCGCTGTGGGCTTGACCCCAGTAGTACGTCGTGTCGCTTGTGGCGCAGCTGAGACTGTGCCCTATATACAAGTTACTAACTTAGCGCGCACGATGCGCGCGCTTAAAGAGCGTGATGTATGGCTTTATGGTACCGATGACCAGGGCGGGCAAGGACTGCATGAGGTTGACCTCACCGGGCAAGCCATGGCGTGGGTAATGGGTGCGGAAGGTGAGGGGTTGCGAAGGTTGACCAAAGAAACTTGTGATGCG
This sequence comes from Paenalcaligenes sp., assembly GCA_035301625.1. Lineage (GTDB taxonomy): Bacteria > Pseudomonadota > Gammaproteobacteria > Burkholderiales > Burkholderiaceae_B > Paenalcaligenes. The sequence continues at coordinate 92,143 of DATGTW010000070.1, read as the reverse complement.
TTGGTTCAAATCCCAATGCATGGACGGGTTGAAAGCCTAAATGTCAGTGTGGCGACTGCGTTATGCCTCTATGAGCGCGTCCGTCAACAAGAATAAGCTTGTCCACTGTAGGACTGATATTTATTAATACTCCATAGTCATAAAACACTGTGCTAATAATTCAGGAGTATGTGAGCATTACGCTCGAATAAAATGGACAAACCAAGGAAAACAATGGAAAAAGAACAGATAAGCACACGCATCCTTCATCATGACAGAAGACAGGGCACTGAAGCAGGCGCAGTGCACCAACCCATACACGTTAGCGCCGAATTTTCATTTGCCCAGGCACAAGATCTAATTGACGTTTTTCAAGGCAAGCCAGGCTTTACTTATGCGCGTCAAGCCACACCATCTACAGCACGACTAGAGCACTTGATTAATGAGCTAGAGGGCGGGGTAGGGAGTATTTGCTTTGCATCGGGCATGGCCGCGCTAAGCGCTGTCTTTTTGACGTTGCTGCGCGCTGGTGACCACATAGTGAGCAGTCGTTATTTGTTTGGTAACACCAACAGTTTGTACCAAACGCTTAACAACTATGGCATCGAAGTAACGCTGGTTGATGCTTGCGATGTATCAGAGATTAAAGCAGCTTGGCAGCCTAATACCAGGATGGTTTTTTCAGAAAGCATTGCCAACCCTGGAACCCAAATTGCTGACCTTACGGGTATTGGAGCTCTTTGCGTTGAGCGCAAAGTACCCTTTGTATTGGATAATACATTGAGCACTCCGTGGCTTGCACCCGGATGTAAATTTCAGGCCGCTTTGGTTGTCAATTCACTTTCCAAAGCACTGGCAGGGCATGGCAATGTGTTAGGTGGTGCGGTGACAGATACGGGGTGTTTTGACTGGTCTGATTATCCCAATGTTTTTCCCGCCTACCGTTCCGGAGATCCTGAACAATGGGGGTTAACCCAAATACGTAAAAAAGGGTTACGGGATATGGGTGCGGCCTTAGCTGGTGAATCTGCGCATAAAATTGCCGTTGGTCTTGAAACGCTCGAGCTGCGTATGCAACGGATCTGTATGAGCGCTTTGCAGATAGCACGCTACTTAGACGCCCACCCTCTAGTCAAAAAGGTGTATTATCCAGGATTGGAAAAGCATCCTCAACATCAAAGAGCCCGTACGTATTTTCCTCGTGGTAATGGGGGTTTAGTCAGTTTTGAGCTGCACTCTAGTGTCAATTTGTTGCGGTTTTTAGATCACTTGCGGGTTATTATTCTCTCAACGCATTTAGGGGATAGTCGTAGCTTGATTTTGCCTGTAGCACAGACTATTTACCACGAGATGGGACCCTCGATGCGGGCCGAGATCGGCATTGATGAGCGGCTGTTGCGCTTATCTGTTGGGTTAGAAGATCCAACTGATTTACAGGGTGATTTAGACGCGGCATTAATGTTTGCTTCAGGGGTCTAATCACGCTTATCATACGGACTTGTTCCCTATGATTTGTTGCTCTTGAAGTGCAATGGCACTGTTTTTTAATCATTCTAGCTCTGCGCCTAGAAATGAGGCGGTGAACGTGTTAAAACTTAACAGTGTTGCGGTTCAGAGCTTGATGATGACAATTTTTGCTTGACATTGCTATCATTCAAAGGCTTAATAACTGCTGCTGTCTTTACAACATGGCTTTGGGTGTAAACCAACTATTTGTAGGACAGTCGCAGGTGTAAGAAGAAAACAAGTCAATCCATTTTTCCATGAGTGGTGCAGCTCTTTCAGAGTCAGCGCCACCTCCAATTTCAGGGGTATTCCTCAAATGAATAAAACCGAGCTCATAGAATTCATTTCCACGAAGGCCGATTTATCCAAAGCAGACGCTGGTCGTGCATTAGATGCATTCATCGATGCTGTGACAACTACCCTCAAGGATAAAGATTCGGTGACATTGGTTGGTTTCGGTACGTTTACAGTCACCGAGCGCGCTGCACGTACTGGCAGAAACCCACGCACGGGCGAAACAATCGAAATCAAAGAGGCAACTGTTCCACGCTTCCGTCCAGGAAAAGCGCTGCGCGATGCTGTCAATTCCTAGGCTATAATTGGCACTTGCAGACTTTGGGTTTTTGACTTATACTCTTTTTCTTTGAGCATTTCTGTAGTTATTATTTACATAAATACAGGAATTGCTTTTGGGTGCTTAGCTCAGCTGGTAGAGCGCCGCCCTTACAAGGCGTAGGTCACTGGTTCGATCCCAGTAGCACCCACCAAAAAAAACTAGCCTATTATGGGTTTAGCAGATGATGTTAAACCCTAGTGGGTGCTTAGCTCAGCTGGTAGAGCGCCGCCCTTACAAGGCGTAGGTCACTGGTTCGATCCCAGTAGCACCCACCACCTCTAAACATTCTCCTTTAGATCTCTTTCTTCTTAGCGGTTTCTCCGCAAATTCACTATCTGTAATAGGTTTTGTGCATAAACCGTCTAGCACGCATTTCTAACCATCAGTTGGGTAATGTGTTGTGTTAGGTAGTGCAAAAATAGCTAAAAAAACCATTATATTTCTACACTGATTTACGTGTGAGGAGTATGATGAGGGTTGTCTTACCAAGTAAATAAAATTTTTTGCACAGGATGCGAAATGAAAGTTAAATCTGTATTAGCCGTTTTAACAGTTGCACCCATGTTATTTAGCAGTGCTTCTGCCGCAGCAGATACGATTTCAAAACAAGAAGAGCCACTGTATTTGTACCAAGCTGCTCAGAGCGATTTAAATTTAGTTAGCAGCTATAAAAAATTGGTTGCACCTGTACTTGATCAAGCCGATTGGCTGGCAAATTATGGTACAGCATCTCCAGCACAAGCAGAAAACGTAGATAATACTGAATATTTGGTGTTTTCTGGGTGCAAACCTCATGATTGCACTAGTCAGAGCTATGCTGTTATTTATGAACCCCAGCAAAAGAAAATGGTTGCGGGAGCCCTGGTCACTAACAATTATGAAGGGCAGAATATTAAATCTTCAGAGACTACTTGGTTGGGGGAAACAGATCTAGATTTAGCTCGAGTCCTAAGTAAATATTTATATTAATATTTTTTTATTCTTCTTAGGTATTGCCGATGCATGATCTTAATCATGCATCGGTTTTTTTATCGAGAAAAGGACAAGGCTTAACATTATAGACAGCCAGAGGCAGGCTCAGTATTTACAAAGAGCACTTGATTTAGCGCAACAAAAAACAATCAAATTAGCTAGTGTTGATATTAATGTTGAGAATCATTCTCGTTATTGTTATCATGTTCCTTGTCTTTTTAAAGCATCCTGGGTGACTGCAATATACCGACAGCCGTTGGCTAGTTTATTTGATGCAGGATCCTGGGGTCTTTTATTTTTAAATTGTGGTTGGGGCAGATTTGAGTAGCTCTCGTTATCGGTTTTTGGCATTGTTGGCGAGTATTTTAGCGCATGTGGTTTTAGCCTTTTTCATTCTAAGGCAATCCCAAGCCAAAATCGCAACTATAGAAAGTGCCCAAAGTGTAGAGAATGTCGTTCAGGTCAATTTTATCGTTGAGCCTCCTGAACAGGAATCAGAGCCGATAATAGAGACTGTACAAGAACAGCCAGTTGAACCGGATGAGGATCCCTTGTTGGCTTTGGAGACTGAGTCCACCTGGGATGTCTCTCAGGTAGAAGAGTTATTGCGTCCTGAGCCAGAGCCTGAGCCAGAGCCAGAACCCGAGCCTGAGCCAGAGCCAGAACCCAAACCAGAACCAGAGCCAGCCCCAAGGGGTTCTTTGAGAGAGCGTATAGCAGAGGATGCCACGAATGTTGAGGATCAATCACAGAGTGCGCACGCAGGTGAAGGAGCAGCTAGTGCAGATGGTGCGGAACAAGGTGAAAGTGCAGAGGCTTCTGCTGGTGGAGCGGGTGCAGGAGCAGACAGCAGTGAAACAAAACATGTGCGTCAGCTTGAATATGCTGGGCGTCCCCCCATGCCTCGTGGGGTAGATTCTTATATTCGTCGTGGGCAGCAGGGTTTAGTTGTGGTGCAGGTAACTGTTACTAAACAAGGTGCTATAGAGAGTGTTTCTATTAAGCAGTCCTCAGGCCACAAAAAGCTTGATGAGGCAGCGATGACCGCGGTAAAGCGGACTCGGTTTAAACCATATATGGAAAATGATGTGCCTTATCGCGCTGTCGCGGAAATCCCTTTTAATTTTTCACGATAGGTTGTTTATGAGTGAGTTTGAATCCTCGGTAACAGAGTCAGAGCAGGTAGTTCTAGGTGGTGAAGACCTAGCGGCGCTTGAGTCCGTACAAAATGCTGATATGGGATTTTTGCATTTTGTAGGTCAAAGTGACTGGGTGGGGCAGAGTCTGTTTGTGGTTTTGTTGGTGATGTCTGTCATTACTTGGTATTTGGTTATTTTTAAGGGCTTAAGCCATTTGCGCCTTAAACGTAATGCACGACGATTTTTGGATAGTTTTTGGAGTGCGACCTCTCTGGGACAAGTGGAAGAACAATTAGCTCAAAACAATATCAAAGACTCTTTTTCTGCTTTGGCCTTTCAGGCATTAAGCGCAAGGGCTCAGCAGGCCGAGCATGCAGATAAAAGTCTTGCAGAGCAGGCGGGCAACGAAACGTTCATCATGCGCATTATGCGTAAATCTATTGCCGAAGAAACCGCTAAACTGGAAAACGGCCTGACGGTATTAGCCTCTATCGCCTCTACAGCGCCTTTTGTTGGGCTGTTTGGAACGGTATGGGGTGTTTATCATGCGCTGGTAAATATCGGCCTCGGAGGAGATGTCGCACTAAGCAACATCGCTGGTCCCGTTGGCGAGGCGCTTATCATGACCGGTTTGGGATTAGCGGTAGCGATTCCGGCAGTGATAGCTTACAACGCATTTATACGTTCTAACCGTGTTTACCTAGCACGTTTGGATGCCTTTGCCCATGATCTATACACTTTTCTAACGATAGGTACCAAAAACGGACAGCGCTGTTAAAGGGGTAGAAATGTCTTTTGGAAGTTTTGATGCGCACGGTGGCAGCAATCAAAGTGCAAGTGCAGAAATTAATATGGTGCCTTTGATTGATGTGATGTTGGTTTTGCTGGTCATTTTTTTGATTACTGCACCTTTGATTACACATTCTATTAATGTGCAATTGCCCCAGGTGAATGCTCAGGCTATGGATACCCAGCAGGAATCTATAGAGGTGACAATAACTGCAGATGGTGAAGTGTTTTTTGCCGATTCAATGGTTGAAATGGAAGCTTTACCTGAGTTTTTGAATCAATACCAGTCGCGCGCCAACGAATTAGAAGTGCGTATCCGTGCTGATGAGGCTGTGAACTATGGCTTGGTAGCGGAAACAATGAGTGCTCTAAAAGAGGCTGGTCTAAATAAAATCGGCTTTGTCACTCAAGCCAAAGCCGATCCGTCGTAAAAGAAAGCAGTAGTGAATTAACGTGGGCGGACGGGATGTGCGCCGTATTCCTCTTTAGCTTTTAACGGGGCAGGTGCATTGCTGGTTGGGCGTTCTTGCTCGAGGGCATCCCTTGTACCAGTATCAGTGGTTGCGCCGCCTTGGGTTTCATCTGCTTTTTTAATTGTAATGCGATGCGTGGGGTCGTTTTGGTAATTTTCGGGCAATTCACTCACCGGAACTGTGTATGACTCACCATGTTCAGTGATTGTAGTGCGACGCAGCATACCACCCCCTACAACCGAGCCTGTGATCTCTGTATTGTCGGCTTCTTGCATGTTTTGGATACACAGCTCTCTTTGTCCTGCAGGTAAACCATCACAGCGGGCGGTACGATTTTTTAACAGAACCTGTTCATCTAGTATTTTGTATTTGTCAGGGTTTTTGCGGGCTTCTTGAAGGGCTGCAGCCGCATCACGTTGACAGTTTTTACGCTGATCCTCGTTAGAAATTTGCTCGCATTCTTGCATGGCCTCTTGATAGGCCTGTTCAGCAGAACCAGGAGACTGCGCATGGACATAGCTAGAGAATCCAAGCATTAGGACAGTGCTCATTACGCTGAGTTTGGCCATGTGGGTGAAGCGTTGTCTGAAAAGTTGTTTGCTCATGGATGACTCCTTGTTGCGGTAGGCTGCACCGCCGTGCAGCACAGATAGGTCTATCAATTATAAGGCGCTATGTTTAGTCTAGCCTTTAATCAAAGTCAGTTATTTAACATAGCTTAACCAGATGTGTCTTGGCGAGTGCTGTGCTTGGGGGGCTGTTTGACTTCGTTTTCAGATTCTTCAACCAATCGTGTGTCTTTGGTAGGTAAATCCATGGTGCCTGGCTCATCAGGTGCATAAATAGTCAATGGTTCGTGACGTTCACGTTTGATGCCTGCGCGCATCAATAAAATAGCGGTGACAGGTGAGGTAATAACTAATAAAGCCGTAATAATCAGTGGGTGAATTAAAAGCTTTTTATGCACAAAACCAAAGACCAATATCATTGCCAGCAGCATGCAAAAGACCCCCAATGTATTGCCCAAAGTGGGCGCATGCATGCGCGAGTAAAAATGCCGTAGACGTACCAAGCCTAGGGTGCCAGTGAACGTGATAATACCGCTTAGAACTATGAGGATGGCTGCCGCGATACTAATAATTAGTTCAATAGGTGTCATGGTTCTATAACCTCGGCGCGTAAAAGAAATTTAGCCATCGCTGCAGAGCCTACAAAACCAAATAAAGCAATCATCAGGGCCATGTCAAAATAATACTCGGAATATGCTCGCAACCCTAAAGCCAATAGGGCTTGCAGGCCATTGTTGTACATCGCATCTAGCGCCAACACTCGATCGGCTGCGGTGGGGCCAGTCCATAGGCGATAACAAGCGATAAGCATGCCGGCACTAAAACACAATAATGCAAAAGTGCTGGCCCAGAGGATGATGTTATTCATTCGAAAATCTCAATGAGTGGTTCTTGATATCTCTTTTGGATGACATCGAGCCAAAATTGCTCATCCTTGAGATCGAGTATATGCAAAGTGAGTAAATTGGATTCTTCTACATAGCCCGCCCAGACGGTACCTGGGGTATAGGTAATGATGCAGGCTAAAGCTGCCAAGCCGTGTGGATCACGAATACGCAAAGGAATTTCTAAAAAGCCTGGTGTGGCTTTTGCTTTTTTACCGCGCCAAACAATGAGTCCTACATCGTAATTAGATTTGGCAATGTCGACTGAGACGTGCCAAATCAGCCGTATCGCAATTAAAGGATGCTGCATCGTGGCACGAATAGGACGAAAAGGCCAAGCTGCAATGCTAATAGCAATGCTCAATAACAGTCCCAGAACAACTTGACCAACAGTCCAGCTTTCTTGCAGCAGCATCCAAAGTATAAAGAGTACGATGGGCAGATTAAGAAAGTTGAGCCGTTTGAGCTGAGATCTTTTCATGGTCATTGATAAGTGGCTTAATATTAATCTTGGGCTAACACGGCTTCGATGTAAAGGCTGGGTTCACCCAGGTAAAGGGCAGTTTGTTCGAGGTAATTGCTCACAGGACCCGCCCAGATAGCCAAAGCCGCACAAAAAGTTAGCAATGCTAAAACTGGTAACACCTCGGTAAAACGTAAGGCAGGTAGTTCTGTTTTTTGAACGGTCCAAAATAAATGAATGCCCATCCGTGAAAAAGCCATAATGCCAGCAAAGCCCGACAGTAGGACTGCCCCTGTGAGTATCCAAGCACTGCTGGTTGCACCCGAGCTAAATAGCGCCGCTGATAATAGGCTGAATTTGGCCACAAACCCTGATAAAGGTGGCAAACCAATAATCAGCAGGGCACAGGCCAAAAAAGCTAACCCTAAAAATACCATGGGTACGGGAAATGGTATCCCAACAGTATCTTCTATCCCCTCTTCATCACCCAGATCACGCAAATCAAAGGCATCCTCACTGACTGCCAAGAGCTCAGACCCAAAAGGTTGTAGGCGATCAACCATTTCAAGTAATAGGAAAAATGCACCTACAGCCAAAACTGAGCTTAATAAATAGTATAGGGCAGGGGCGGTCAATACGACACCTGGCATACCAAGAGCCGCTAACAAGGTACCCGATGAAATAACTATGCAGTAACTGGCCAGGCGCTCGGGCTGGTGAGTGGCGAGCATACCAACAGTACCAAAGACCAAGGTTACAACGCCTACCGGGAACATCCATTCTCCACCAAAAGCAGCAGGTGCGCCAGATGGTTCGAGTAAAGAACCTATACGTAACAGTGCATATACTCCCACTTTGGTCATAATAGAAAAAAGCCCAGCGACCGGGGCACTGGCGTTGGCATAGGCGCCAATGAGCCAAAAGTTCAAGGGCCAAGCGGCGGCTTTAATTAAAAAGGCAACTCCCAGGATGGCTGCTGCCAACTCAAAAAGGCTTCGGTCAGCACCCGTGAGGTGGTCTGCATGGGTTGCTATTTCTGCCATATTAAGACTACCTGTGAGTCCATAAATAAGGGCGATTGAGATCAGTAAAAGAAATGAAGACAGTAGGTTAACGGCGATATAGTGCATCCCATAAGCCACACGCTCTTTTCCTGAACCGTGAAGCATGAGCCCATATGAGGCTGCTAAAAAGACTTCAAAAAACACAAAAAGATTAAATAAATCGCCGGTGAGGAAAGAGCCATTTAATCCCATTACAATTAATTGGAAAAGCGGGTGAAAGTGTACCCCGCGGCGATCCCAGCGTGAAGTTCCATAAAGCCAGGTAAAAGTGGCCAATATGGATGTCAAGAGCAGCATCATGGCAGCCAATCGATCCACCACAATAACGATGCTAAAGGGGGCAGGCCAATTGCCGAGCAAATAAACGCCTACATTATTGCTCCAGGGGCTATGTGTGCCTCCATCTGTGAGTTGGATTAATACCAGTGAGACCCAAAAAAGGCTTGCAAAAGAGATCAACCCCAAAATGTTTTTGATACCGCGTTGTTTTTCATTAAAAAGCAGCATCAATCCCGCTGTTAACAGCGGAATGACAATGGGCAGGATGGGTAGATTATCGAACAGCATTTGCTTCACTCTAGGCTCTCCTCATGCCCATCGACATGATCGGTGCCTGAAAAGCCGCGATTAGCAAGCAGGACCACCAGAAAAAGCGCGGTAGTGGCAAAACCAATAACAATGGCGGTTAGCACCAGGGCTTGAGGGACCGGGTCCGCGTATAAACTGGGGTCAGCCAATTGCTCTTCGGAGACCAAAGGGGGTTTGCCTACCTGGATGCGGCCCATCGAAAAAATAAAAAGATTTACTGCATAAGAGAGCAGTGACAGGCCCATAATGAACTGAAAAGTCCGTTGTCGTAGTACCAGCCAAACGCCGGAAGCCACCAAAATCCCTATGCCTATAGACAGTACTAGTTCCATGATTATGCCTTTTTCTTGAGTAACAAGTGATGGACATGAGGCAGTTTTCGATAAAAACGCAGCGATTGGTGAGCCAGAGCCACCAACATTAATACTGCCGAACCAACTACCAGCATATATACACCTAAGTCAAAGAATAAAGCGCTGGAAAGGTGAATTTCACCCAATAGGGGCAGGTGTATATCCCAGCTATGGGCTGTTAAAAAGGGCTCGGCATAACGCCACACGACCAGTGCAGCGCCACCTGCCGTGAGCATTCCTAATGCAATCCATATTTTTGGATGGATAAGTGGGCGATGCTCTACCCACACTACACCGCTGACGATATATTGCAGAATGATGGCGGTGGCCATAATCAGCCCCCCTACAAACCCGCCTCCAGGTAAATTGTGGCCGCGCAATAAAAAGTAAATGGACATCAGTATGGCAATGGGCATGAGTAAACGGACAAGAATTGCCGGGAATTTCATAACCCCTTCTGGTAAAGCTGCGGCGGGATCGGGTTCTTCAAATACTGTTTGTAAAAGATTGGACTGTCGCTGTCGTCGTGCAAGCGGGATAGCCACAGTTTCGATCGGGGGACGAAAACGGCGTAGTAAAGCATAAACGCTGAGTGCGACAATCCCTAATACCGTGATTTCACCAAACGTATCAAAACCACGGAAGTCCACGAGAATCACATTGACTACATTTGAACCGCCTGCCAAGGCCAAGGCGTTTTCTACCATAAAGCTGCTCACGCCTCCAGGGTGTGGTCGATTCATCATGCTGTAGGCAAGTAACGACATGCTGGTGCCTGCAATTAGTGCCAAAATTAAATCGCGGCGGCGACGCAAGCGTTTTTTAAGGGGAATTCCTTCTGGGTATTCTGGCTGAGGATTAGGTAACCAGCGTAGTCCCAATAAAATGAGCACCACAGTTACCACCTCGACGGTTAACTGCGTTAAAGCCAAGTCTGGAGAAGACATCCAAGCAAAAGTTAAGCTAGTGACTAACCCCGCTGCACCTGACAATAACAGGGCTGCAGGACGGTGGAATTTGGCGAAATAAGCAACTCCAATGGCACTGGCTCCGCCAACGATCCAAAGCAAGAAAAAAGCCACATCAAATTGTTGCCAAAGGCTGGGCCAGACCCATTGACCATAGATTATGGGTAAAGCAGCGGCGCCTATGGCCAGGCTAATAATTAAAAAGACTTGGGGTTGTAATCGATTAGTGTATGCATAATGCAAGAGCTGTTCAGCTTGGGCTTCAATCCAATAAATAATTGCTTCAAAGATACGTCGGCCATTAAATCGGGCAATAAGTGGAGCGCGATTCACGCGTCCAGCCACGCTGTGTTGCAGGATATAAATGACAGTAATTCCACCTGCAATAGCTAAAAAACTCATTAGCAGTGGAAAGTTAAACCCATGCCAAATGGCAATGCTGTAGCTAGGGGTTTGTTGGCCTAAAATAGATGCCACAGTGTGGTATAGGAAGGGTTTGACCGTTTGATTTGGAAAAATACCAATGACCAAGCATAGTATCACCAGGATAGCACTCGGGATCAGCATGAGCATTGGTGGCTCGTGCGGTTGGCGAGGTAATTCGTGGGTCTTTAGCGGTCCAAAGAATACCTGCATAATTAAGCGCAATGAATACGCAACACTAAAAGTACCTGCGATGACAGCGAAGGCAGGCAAAAGATAGTGGTCCCAGCGTCCCTCTGTAGCAGCAATGGTTTGTTCAAAAAACATTTCTTTGGATATAAATCCATTGAGCAAAGGCACGCCTGCCATAGAGGCAGCAGCAATGGTAGCTAGTGTTGCGGTGATGGGCATGACATGACGAAGGCCGGAAAGACGGTTGAGATTACGCGTCCCGGTTTCATGATCAACTACACCTGCTGCCATAAATAGCGAGGCTTTAAAAGTTGCATGATTAATAATATGAAAGACACCCGCCACCAAGGCTAATGGAGTATTGAGGCTCAATAATAAGGTAATAAGCCCTAAATGGCTCACGGTGGAATAGGCCAGTACTCCTTTCATGTCGCGCTGAAAGGTGGCGACATAAGCACCGAGCGTTAAGGTGATCAATCCTGCAGTACCAAAAATCCATAGCCATTCTTCTGTACCTGCCAGGGCGGGCCAAAAGCGAGCCATCAAAAAAACCCCGGCTTTGACCATAGTGGCCGAATGTAAATATGCAGATACTGGGGTGGGGGCTGCCATGGCTCGAGGCAACCAAATATGGAATGGAAATTGGGCGCTTTTAGTTAGGGTGCCCAAGGCAAACAGCACAATTAAAATACGATACCAAGGATGATTGCGAATAGTATCACCTGATTCGAGTACCGTTTGTAGGTCGAAAGAGCCGACTATTTGCCCGATCATTAGCATCGCGGCCAGCAGGGCAAGGCCGCCCCCGCCAGTAATGATTAAAGACATTCGAGCACCGCGGCGGGCATCGCGGCGATGATACCAGTATGCGATAAGCATAAAGGACGATAGGCTGGTTAGTTCCCAAAATATCACCAATTGGATGAGGTTTCCCGAGAGAACCACACCGAGCATAGAGCCCATGAAAACTTGTAAAAAAACAAAAAAGCGGCGTATCGGGTCTTGGGAAGAAAGATAATAATGAGCGTAAAGAGCAATGAAAGCCCCCATTACGCTGATAATCATGCTGAATAACCAGGCAAAACCGTCTAACCGCAAAGAGAAGTTCAGATCATGCGCCGGAATCCACAAAGCACTAACGGTTTGCGTTTGCCCGATCATAAAACTGGGCAAATAGAACAAAGTACAAATCGCACACAAAAGTGCAACGATAACGGCCACGCTGGTTTGCACGACGCGCTGTGATGCGGGCAAGAAAGCTGAGATCAAACTGCCTATAAATGGCAAGACAAGGATCAGGACCAAATACATTGAACCAGACAACCGTAATTTTTTAAATAGCCATTAATAATACGATAATTTGCTATGAATCCCGCAAATTTAAACAAAAATTTTCCTTATTTTTAGATAAGAAGGGCTTAATTGATAGAAATCAACGACAGCCTATTGATAGGGCATCACAATTGATAGAATAGCTTGATTTATTTGCTTTTCCATTACCAAATCGTAAGGTAAACCGTTTATTATGCAGCCCACCGAGACCAAGGACAATACACAGCAGTCATTGCAGGAATTAAGTTTTTCCCGCCCTTTGATCGAGCGATTTGATCGTTCGGGGCCGCGCTATACCTCTTATCCTACGGCTGATAGATTTCACGAGCCGTTTTTGCCTGACGAATACATACAAGCCCTAAAACGTCGTGCGCAGCTGGGTCAAGAAGCAAGTCCGCTATCATTGTACGTGCACCTGCCTTTCTGTGCCTCGTTATGTTATTTTTGCGCTTGTAACAAAATAATTACCCAAGATCATACACGCTCATCTGAATACGTTCAGTATGTTCTTAAAGAAGCGGACATGATTTTGCCCTATTTGGGCAAAGCCACTCATTTGGGGCAACTACATTTCGGCGGGGGAACCCCTACTTTTTTAAACCCCGATGAGCAAAAAGCGCTCATGACTGGCTTGCAGCAAAGATTTCAGTTTTTACCTGATGCTGAACTGAGTATCGAGATTGATCCGCGCACGGTCAACGCAGATACTTTGTCCAACCTGGCCGAGTATGGTTTTAATCGTTGCAGTTTTGGTGTTCAAGATTTTAACCCCAGCGTTCAAGAGGCAGTAAATCGCATTCAGCCTTATGCCCAAGTAGAACAAGTCGTGCTCGCCGCGCGATCTGCAGGCTTTGACTCGATTAATACCGACTTGATTTACGGTTTGCCCAAGCAAAACCTGGAAAGTTTCAAGGAAACAGTCCACTTGTTGCTGCAGTTACGGCCTGACCGAATTGCCCTTTACAACTATGCGCATTTGCCAGAGCGTTTCAAAGCCCAGCGCTTGATTAAAGCTGAAGATTTACCCAATCCGCATGAGCGGCTGGATTTGTTTTTGCTAGCGGCTCGTGCCTTGGTAAAAGCAGGGTACGTTTATATTGGACTAGATCATTTTGCCTTGCCTACTGATGAGTTGAACGAGGCTCAGTTGGATGGCAGTTTGCAGCGAAATTTTCAAGGCTATACCACACGAGCTGACCATGATTTAGTTGGTTTGGGTGTTTCTTCAATTGGAAAAGTACAAAATACCCACGCTCAAAACAATCGCTCTCTAAAGAGCTACTATCAAAGCATTAACGATGGCGTTTTACCCACGCAACGCGGTATTGTCATGAATCGCGATGATCAGTTGCGGGGCGATATCATTATGCGTTTGATGTGCAGTATGCCAGTAGTGTTTGCTGCCTATGAACAGCGATACGGCATAGATTTTCAAAACTATTTTGCAGTTGAGCTCGCTGAGCTACAGCCTTTCATAGAAAAAGGTTTCGTCACTATTGATGAGCAACAAATGCAAGTTACCCTCAAAGGAAGGCTTTTTGTGCGCGCTGTCAGCATGATTTTTGACAGCTATCTTGCTCACCGCACTCAAGCTACCTATTCGCGCATCATTTAAGCGCTCTACAGGAGGCATGCTTATGTACAAAGAATTGGTATCCCTGCTTAAGCACAGTGCGCTTTGTGCAGATTGGCCACAAGAGGCTTGCATTGCATTAGCTGATAAATGCTCTTTACGCTCAGTGAAAAAAGAAACCCCTTTGTTTAGCCAGGGGCAGCCAGCCACGCACTTTTATTTATTGGCCACTGGTCAGGTGAGTATGGGCTTAAGAACCCAAACAGGCAGCGAACGGGTGGTTTACCAACTCCAAGGGCCTGCCAGTTTTGGCGAGGTATATATGCTCATGCAAAACAATTATCCCTTGGATGCTTATGCAGTTACAGACTGTGATTTGGCTGTTGTTCCATTTGCAACCTTTGTTGGGGTATTGGCCCAGCATGAACATGCTTTGGAAAAAGTACTCGGCTTGCTAGCAAAGCGTTTATTTGCATTAACTGGTGATTTATCCACAGAATCTCAAAGCTTTATGTCTGGGACTCAACGCGTATTAATGTATCTGCTTAGCCATGTGCCATTACGTAATGGAGCCTCGTGTGAGTTAAAAAAGCCAAAGGCCAGTATTGCCCATTTTTTGAATTTGACCCCAGAGCATTTTTCACGAATTTTGCATGATCTATCCAAGCGTGGTTTTATACAGGTACAAGGCCGTCAGCTGACTTTGACTGATGTTGATGGCCTATGTACCTATGAGCGCTAATGATTTACTGTGGTTGCTGCTCACCCCCTAATTGAACCAACAAGTCAGCAAATAGTGCGTGGTATTCACGACACATTAATAAAAAAGTCGCGCTGAGCTCTTCTTCTGGGGTGTATTCCGCTTGGGATTGTTCGTCAGTAAGTAACTCCAAAGGAGCAACACGTCGTAGTTCTAGATTTTCATAGAGAACAAATTCAACACGATCGGCCCAACTAAGGCCCAGTCGACTGCAATACATGCCCTGAGCAATTTGCTCTTGAATAAGTTCTTTGTCTAATTCATGACGCACATAGCGAATCACAGCACGCTGATCTTGTTTAGAGCGTAACTCTGCGTCTTGTTCGACTTGGAAAGGGCTGGGCTCAGAAGACTCGACAAGCCATTGAGTCATGAGGGCTGTTGGTGCTAGTTGTGATTGCACTGGTACCGCCGGGAAAGGAGTGAATGTCTCGCCTAGTAGAGCCAGTATTTCATCAGCAGTATTCTGTGCTGCTGCATCAATCACCAGCCAGCGATTAATAGGATCTATCCAAACATGGGTGCGGCGCTGTACAGAAAAGGCACGTGGCAATAAAATGGCAGTGACATCTTCCTTGATCTCTTGCATTTGTTTGCGTCCAGGACGATAGCCCTGTTCGGCCTCGATTTCTACGGCGCGCTCGCGGGCGAATTGATTGATCACTGATGCGGGCAATAATTTCTTTTCTGTTTGTGCGCATAGTAGCAATTGGCGTTCGACTTCCAGTGCCAAGCCGTACTCTTCGGCGGGTGCGACCCAGCCAATTGTATTTTGATCTTGACTACCTAAAGGATGAAAGCGCTGTGTATCAAGTGCTTGTAGCACCTGCTCGGTAGAGAGATTCCAATCGGGATGCAATCGAAAGACACGAAGGTTTTTAAACCACATAAATATATAGATCCAATGAGGGGTAAAACAACTGATTGTACGCTTTTTACTGGGCAATAGCGCGGCCAAGTCCAACAGCTGTTTAGGTTAGAAAGGACCTAGGCCAGTGCATTAACAAGCGTTAGATAAGTAAAAGAATGCGCTACAATACAAATCCACCTGGAAGAACAAAGGCTAGGCTCAATCAGGCGTATGAGATGAAAAAATACTGTAGGGTCATTCGCAAACTGTGTTTTTATACAGTATAATGCCTTTTGAGATTTTTTGTGCTGCGCTTATGGCGGGGGCCATGTGCAGCGCGCGCACTTATAACGTTAGAGGGTTACATGAACGACAAGAGAAATAGAGCCAATTCCGCTGAACGCGAAAAGGCTTTGGCGGCAGCTTTAAGCCAGATTGAAAAACAATTTGGCAAGGGTTCTGTCATGCGCTATGGCGATGACCAGGTCGAGCATGATATTCAGGTATGCTCTACAGGATCGCTGGGACTTGACATTGCGCTGGGTGTTGGGGGGTTGCCGCGTGGCCGCGTGATCGAGGTTTACGGGCCCGAATCCTCGGGTAAAACCACTCTTGCCCTAGAGGTATTGGCCGAAATGCAAAAGCTCGGCGGCACATGTGCTTTTGTAGATGCCGAGCACGCACTCGATGTACAGTATGCATCAAAGCTCGGTGTGAACCTCGATGATCTTTTAATTTCTCAGCCTGATACTGGTGAACAGGCACTTGAAATTACCGAGGCATTGGTACGCTCAGGATCGGTTGACTTAGTGGTTGTTGACTCTGTTGCTGCACTCACACCAAAAGCTGAGATCGAAGGGGATATGGGCGATTCTTTACCAGGCCTACAAGCCCGCCTAATGAGTCAAGCCTTGCGCAAACTCACAGCTACTATCAAGCGCGCCAATTGTATGGTGATCTTCATTAACCAAATCCGTATGAAAATCGGCGTGATGTTTGGTAATCCAGAGACCACTACTGGCGGCAACGCACTCAAGTTTTATTCTTCAGTACGTCTTGACATCCGCCGCATCGGTGCCATCAAGCGTGGCGATGAGGTTATTGGCAACGAAACACGGGTTAAAGTAGTCAAGAACAAGGTCGCACCACCTTTTAAGCAAGCCGAGTTTGATATTATGTACGGCAGAGGATTTTCTCGCGAAGGTGAAATCATCGATCTCGGTGTCCAGGCCGGCATTGTTAAGCGCTCCGGTGCTTGGTACAGCTATGGCGATCAGCGCTTGGGGCAGGGCAAGGACAATGCACGCGAGCTCCTCATTGAAAACCCAGTGATGGCGCGCGAAATAGAGAACAAGGTTCGCGAACACTTTGGGGTGGCTGTATTAGCACCACTAAAAGATGCTCCTGCAGCTGCGGAAACTGCTGATGAGGTCGCTGACGATAAAGAAAAATAATTTAGCCGGGACATTGTCCCGGTTGTTTTTTATTGGGTTCAACAAAAAATATGAGTGCCACAACCAGTCTCATGTCTCGGGCGGTGGCCTTGCTGGCTCGCCGCGAACACTCGCGCCATGATTTAGCGCGCAAAATGCGTCGCTATACCCAGGATGAGGACGAGATCATCCAAGTGCTGGATACACTTGAAGACAAAGATTTGCTTAGCGATCGACGGTTTGCCGAGGTATTTGTACGTGCCCGAAAAGAACGTTTTGGGTGCCAACGACTTAGTTATGAGCTTTCACAACAAAGGATAGAGACACAGATCATCGATGAGGTTTTAGCTCCGCTTGCTGATGATGAGCTGGAACGCGCTCGCGAAGTATGGCTGCGCAAGTTTAATCGAACAGCACAGGACCAGCGTGAATATGCACGTCAATATCGTTTTTTAGGGCAGCGTGGCTTTAATAGCGAGATTATTCGCAAGGTACTTTCTAATTCCACGACCCAGTCAGACTAAATATGTTTCTTCTTAGGTGGGTTAAGTACGCGAATAGATTAGGAAAGTGGTATAGTAGGCTGTTTGATTGTGTCAATAGGTAGGTATCTTTTTTATGTCTTCACCTACAGAATCTGCTGTTTCTCGTACCCCTTTGCATACGCGCAACATAAAATCGCAGGTGTTTGAGCGTGATGATGGTTTGTGGGACCTCGAGGCCACTCTTGTCGATACAAAACATTATGATTTTGATCGTCAGGATGGCAGTACACACCATGCAGGCTTTCCTGTGCATGATATGCAAGTGCGCGTTACTGTTGATGAAACTTTTACGATTGTAGATGCACAGGTGCACTACTCGGCTGCCCCTTATGGCCCTTCCTGTGCAGCGATTTCAGCTGACTATCGGGGCTTAATCGGCTTAAACCTGCTACGCGGTTTCCGACACGCCGTACGAGATCGATTTGGGCGCACTGATGGGTGTACACACATGACCGAACTATGCCAAGTGCTTCCTACTTTAGCTGTACAGGGTATGGGGACCCGCATGGCAAACCAACGTCGCCAGCGTGATGGTGTAGAGCGCAAGCCTTTTGCTGTGGATGGTTGCCACGCACTGCGCTCAGATGGTGAGGTGGTAAAAGAATATTATGCAAAGTGGTACAAGGCGCCTACTAAATCTGATTAGAATAGTAGGCGGTTTTTTTGTTTTATGAATTAGTCAGACAGGTAACCAATGAATATTCACGAATATCAAGGCAAGGCACTGTTAAGAAAACACGGTGTGAATGTACCCCGTGGCATTCCTGTTTTCTCCGTTGACGAGGCTGTCGAAGCTGCTAACGAACTCGGCGGTCCGGTGTGGGTAGTCAAAGCTCAAATCCATGCAGGTGGGCGAGGCAAAGGAGGAGGGGTCAAGATTGCTAAATCCATAGATGAGGTGCGTCAGTTTGCTGATGAGATCTTGGGCATGCAATTGGTCACGCACCAAACAGGCCCAGAGGGGCAAAAGGTCCGCCGTCTCCTCGTCGAAGAAGGCGCCGACATTCAAAAAGAGTTTTATCTCGGAATCGTGACCGATCGTGAAAGTCAACGTGTATGTGTCATGGCCTCTGCCGAAGGCGGTGTAGAAATCGAAGAGGTTGCCGAGGAAAACCCGGATGCCATCCTTAAAGTATTTGTGGACCCCGCCCAAGGGTTTACAAAAGATGAGGCAATTGGTTTGGCCCAGGGCATCGGAATCCCCGAGGCTTCCCAAGAAGCAGCCGCTGAATTGCTGCAAAAACTTTATCAAGTGTACTGGGACTACGATGGCGAGCTGGCTGAAATTAACCCATTAGTATTAACGGGTAATGGCGATGTGATTGCATTGGATGCCAAATTCAACTTTGATGGCAATGCTTTGTACCGCCAAGAAGAGATTGTTGATTTCCGGGATTTAGACGAAGAGGATCCCGCTGAGGTTGAAGCAAGCAAGCACGACTTGGCCTATATCCAGTTGGACGGGAATATTGGTTGCTTAGTGAATGGTGCCGGTCTAGCCATGGCTACCATGGACACGATTAAGCTGTTTGGTGGCGAACCCGCTAACTTTCTTGATGTAGGTGGGGGGGCGAGTGCCGAAAAAGTGACTGAAGCATTTAAAATCATGCTTAGTAATGAAAATGTCAAAGCTATTTTGGTTAATATTTTTGGCGGCATTATGCGTTGTGACGTTATCGCCGAAGGGGTGATAGCTGCCAGCAAAGCGGTTAACCTCGATGTGCCTTTGGTAGTACGTATGAAAGGAACTAACGAAGAGCAGGGCAAGCAAATGTTGGCTGACTCCGGTTTGCCCATTATCAGTGCTGATACGATGGCCGAGGCCGCGACCAAGATTGTCGAGGCAGCAAAGGGTGCCGCGTAATATCAGTTCCCGTACCTAAGCTACCCATAAAGCATTCGATAAGGAATCTACATGTCAATTCTTGTTAATAAAGACACTAAAGTTATAACCCAAGGGATCACTGGTAAAACCGGCCAGTTTCACACACGCATGTGCCGAGAGTACGCCAACGGCGAGCAAGCTTTTGTCGCTGGGGTTAACCCACGTCGTGCAGGCCAAGACTTCGAAGGTATCCCCATTTATGGCACCGTAAAAGAGGCCAAAGCAGAAACTGGCGCGACGGTTTCTGTTATTTATGTACCACCGGCCGGGGCGGCAGATGCCATCTGGGAAGCCGTAGATGCCGATTTAGATCTGGTTATATGCATTACCGAGGGCATTCCAGTACGCGACATGCTCGAGCTACGCAACAAAATGCGTGCTGAAAATAAAAAGACCCTGCTGTTAGGACCTAACTGTCCTGGCGTGATCACACCAGACGAGATCAAAATAGGCATTATGCCTGGTCATATCCACAAAAAAGGCCGAATTGGTGTTGTGAGTCGTTCAGGCACACTGACTTATGAGGCGGTCGCTCAGCTAACGGAACTCGGCTTAGGTCAGTCATCTGCAGTAGGTATCGGTGGTGATCCAATTAACGGGCTGAAGCACATAGATGTGCTTAAAATGTTTAATGAGGATCCCAACACTGATGCAGTAGTCATGATTGGCGAGATTGGTGGGCCTGATGAGGTCAATGCCGCTCGTTGGGCCAAAGAGAACATGACTAAACCCGTGGTTAGCTTTATTGCAGGGGTAACAGCACCTGCTGGCAAGCGTATGGGTCATGCCGGCGCCCTGATCTCAGGGGGTGACGATACAGCACAGGCCAAGATCGAGGTGCTTGAAGAGTGCGGTATCCGCACAACAATGGATCCCTCAGAAATGGGCAAACTGCTCAAGTCCGTGCTCTAACTCCTAAGTAAATAGCATTGCATGCTAGAGTTCATACAAAATTTGCATTGGAGCGTCTTATTCCAGATCATCCTCATTGATATTTTACTTGGGGGGGATAACGCTCTGGTAATTGCTTTAGCATGCAGAAATCTTGACTCCAAGCGGCGTCGTGCAGGTATATTTTGGGGAACCTTTGCTGCAATAGGGCTGCGTATTGTATTGGTTTTCTTTGCGCTCAGCTTGTTAGCAACGCCATTTCTTAAAATTGTTGGCGCCGTAATGTTGCTATGGATAGGTATTTCCTTGCTATTGCCCGGTGAGGCTGGGGAAAACAATCTAAAAGCCGAGGGCACTCTTTGGGGAGCCATCAAGACTATTTTGATTGCTGATTTTGTGATGAGTTTGGACAATGTCATAGCAATTGCAGGGGTGGCACACGGCACTGAATATCAGTTGTTTTATGTCATTTTTGGTCTTTTACTCAGTGTTCCCATTATTATTTGGGGCAGTACCGTTATACTAAAGGTGTTAGATCGCTTTCCTATAGTCGTTTTGATAGGGGCGGGTTTGTTAGGATGGATCGCCGGTGGTATGCTCGTGACAGATGAATTCATTATCGGGCATTATGGCGAGGTGGCGCGCTCAGTACAGCTCGGAGCTGAGGTAGTATGCGCTTTGATAGTGATGGTTTTTGGTCGCTGGTTAGCCAAGCGGCGCGAAAACAAGATAAAGGTAAATAAGCCATGAATACAGAAGAACCCCAAAAGAAGGCCTACGAGTCACGCTTTTCCTTGTTACAAGGGCTAAGCATTCTAGGCATTTTAGGCGTGGTAGGTGCAGCAATCGCGCGCTATCTAGCTAATACACTTTAAATTAAATTTTAGGAGTACCGCACCCAGTGGCTTTGGAAAAATTAGTAATCGCAACGCGCGCAAGTCGTTTGGCCATGTGGCAAGCTGAGCACGTTAAAGAGGTTTTAGAAGGTTTGTATCCCGAGATGCAGGTCGAGCTTCTAAGTCTAAGCACACGTGGTGACGAAATTTTGGATCGTAGTTTATCTAAAATTGGTGGTAAAGGGCTCTTCATCAAAGAGCTCGAGCATGCTTTATTGGATGGTCGTGCACACATTGCAGTGCATTCTCTCAAAGACGTGCCTTATGAATTGCCCGATGAGTTTTCGCTGCCCGCGATATTGCCGCGGGGCAACTCATGTGATGCTTTTGTATCAGGCCAATACGCTAATCTGGCTGAAATGCCTGCAGGCGCGGTTGTTGGTACTTCTAGCTTGCGCCGCGAGTCACAGATACGTGCTCGTTATCCGCATTTGGTGATCAAACCTCTTCGCGGAAATTTAGATACTCGTTTGGGTAAATTAGATGCCGGCGAGTTTGACGCGATTATATTGGCTGCAACAGGCCTCGAGCGTCTAGGCATGCAAGATAGAATTTGCATGGTGCTCTCACCCGAAGAATCATTGCCATCGGCAGGACAGGGTGCACTGGGCATTGAAATCAATAAAGATCGTACCGATCTGCTGCCAATACTGCAGCCTTTGGTTTGTGAGCATAGCACCGCACGGGCTGAGGCCGAACGTAGTGTCTCGCGTGTGTTAGGGGGGTCTTGCCAAGTCCCGATGGCAGCTTATGCTGAAATCCTCTCTGCCGATGACGCTAATCAAACACCTGGACAAACTTTACGTATCCGTGCTTTAGTGGCAGAGCCTGATGGTTCCGTTGTTCATCGAGCCGAAGAAACCGGCCCAGCTTCAGACGCTAGGGCGATGGGCGAGCGGGTTGCTAAAGACCTGATTGCACAAGGGGCTGATGAGATTTTAAAACGCCTTGACCCACAGGGGCATGACTAAGACAGTCAACCGCACTGTCATACTGACCCGGCCCGAGCAACGCAACCAGCCGCTTGCTCAGGCCTTGGCAGATACTGCTATTGAAAACCTTAGTTTGCCCGCACTTGAGGTCGTACCCCTCGTCACAGAGATACCTACTGAATACCTGCCTGGTCATTATGATTTGGTGATATTTGTGAGCGGGCAAGCCGCGCGCTGTTACTTGAATCCTTACTATCAAAAGGCAAATGATAACTGGCCTGTGGCAACAAAAATAGGAACAGTAGGTGTTAGTACAAGGCAAATCGCTCAGCTAGAAATTGAGCAATACCAACCTTCAGCGTTGTCACTGTTGTGGCGTCATCCACCTGCGGGAGCCCTCAGCCATGATTCCGAAGCTTTGTGGGAGATACTACGGCCTGAGCTAAGTGGGATCCACAGGGCTTTAGTAGTACGGGGTAAAACTGGTCGAGAATGGTTACGTGGCAGACTACTTGAAAATGATGTTGCAGTAGATGTTTTTGCTGTTTACGATCGACGCGCTGCTTTTTGGCCCCTACAAATTGGGGCAACAATACAGCGATGCGCGGTAAATGGATTGGTTTTTTTGGTGACTAGCAGTGAAAGTGCACAGGCAATATTCGAAAATTTACAAAGGTTGAATTTGTTGGCAGTATGCCAAAAGTCAATATTTGTGGTGATCCATGAGCGCATCGAAAAACGAGTACAATCTCTATGGCACGATGCTGGATTCGCAAACCTAGCAGTGGTAAAAAGGTGTATACCCACTCATGAGTCGATGCTGACAGCCTTAGTACAGGCTGCAGCTAGTCCACAGGTAACTTAGATGGGCCTTATGTTATGAGCGAAAAAAAAACAGACAAACCAGAGCAGGTAAAGGCAGAGGGAAAGAATTCAGAGCAAAAAGCTTCTGAACAAAAGTCGGCCGCACAAAAGAGCACCGCGCCTAAAACCACTCAACAAACTTCTCAAGGGCAATCTGAGCGCACTACAAAGCGCCAAGAAACCTCATCAGCCAATAAAGAGGCGGCTAAATCTGCTGCCGCTTCGACTACGGGGCGCCAATCTCAAACAAAAGCTCCCGCACGTGGCATGCTGCCCATTTATCTTGCAGTGCTATTGGTAATTATTCTTTTGGGGGCAGCGCTTTGGTATGTCCAAGAGATGCAAAGCGACTTTAAGAACCAATTCGAGAAACGTCTGCAAACGCAGCTTAGCAGCACAGAACAAAGTACACAAGAACTACAAACACTGGGGCAAAGTCTCGAACGTAGTCAAAGCCAGTTAAAGCAGGCCAATAACAAAATCGCAACTTTAGAAGATCAGGTGCATGACTTGTCTCAGGCATTGCAAACTATGACTGATTCAGGGACCGAGTTGATGTTGTTGAATGATGTGGCCCATTTCATTGATCTGGCCCAGCAGCAATTATTGGTTGGTGGCAATGTACGTAATGCCATTATTCCTTTAGAGACGGCCCAAGCCCGCCTTGTACGCTCTAATCGTCAAAGCCTGGCAATTTTATTACAAGCGATTAACGGTGATTTAGATCGTTTGCGAGCAGTCGAAAGGGTAGACGTCCCAGACACTCTTAAACAGTTAGAAACTTTACTGACTTGGCTTACCGAGGCACCATTACTAGCACCGCAGGAGCACCAATTAGAAATCCTCAAAGCAGAAGGCGATGACCAAGCAGTCTCGAGTCAGCTTGCTACCAAAGACGAAGATCAAGAATGGTGGGAAGAAAGTCTTGATGTGGCTCAAACTTGGGCGCAACGTGCATGGACTACCATGCGTGCTGAATTAGCAGAGTTGGTCGCTGTGCGTCGTGTTGACGATGCTACAGTGCTGTTAATGACGCCTGAACAAATTCAGGGTCTGCGTGAGCATGTCCGTTTGCGTATTAGCATGGCCCAGTTGGCCTTGATGACTCGTCAAGACGAAATTTGGCAAATGGAGCTAGACACACTAATGCAACTGGTTGAAAAGCGTTATGACCTGGGTAATGCCAAAACGCAACGTGCATTAGGATTATTGCGCGAGTTGCAGCGCGTCGACGTACAGCCCGAGTTACCTTCGCTGGATAATACCTTGGCTGCAGTTGAAAATTTACGTCAAAAGGCTGCGCAACAGGCCGACGAAGCAGAACAGCATGAGTTCGAGGCCGCAAATGAAATGCCTGCAAACTCAGAGGGTGAATCAGTTCCAGCCAACCCCCAGGATGAAGTGGATTCCTCCGACGGGGATAACAAGAGTTAAAGGAATAAAACCATGCGTGCCTGGATTTGGACTCTCATACTCTTTATTGCTGCAGTAGCATTGGCGCTCGTATTGCAGGATCATCGTGGGAACGTCATTATAAATATCCCGCCTTGGCAAGTGAGTTTTTCAATCACATTTGCCGTCTTGACTATTTTTGCATTGTGTTTAGCAGTGTATGTGGTTTTACGATTTTTGGGTTGGGTTAGTGGCAGTCCAGAACGATATCGCATATGGCGCCGCCATCGTGCCCAGCAGCGTGACCAGCAATTGTTGCAGCGTGGTTGGTTAGCTTTGTTGGATGGCCGATTGGGTTTAGCAGAAAAAGAGCTCACTAAACTGCATCATAAAAGCAAAGCCAAGGAAACACGTTTGATTGCGGCGTTGACTGCTGCGCGCGTGTTGCAGCAGCAAAATAACATTCATGGGCGCGACGAATATCTTGCCAAGGCCAAATCTTTAACAGGTCACGATAATCGGTTAAAGGTGGCTTTTGCCACTGCTGCGGCCGAGCTCTATATCCGTAATAATGAACCCGAGGATGCTGTTGCTCTTTTGCAGCCCATACAGGATGCTACGACGCGTCACTTCCATGCAACTCGGTTGTTGTTACGTGCTCAATACATGTTGAATAACTATCAACAAGTATATGATTTGATGCGTATTTTATTGCGTCGCAATGCTATTCCTCAAGATGAGGCAATGCGCTATTTAGACATTGCGGTCGTACATTTAATTCGCCAAGCTAATGAACTGGAATTTAAAAATATATGGGCTGATTTACGTGGTGATGAGCGGGTTCGGCCAGATATTGCTATAGCAGCTGCACAAAAATGGCTCTTTTTAGACAATTTCAATGAGGCTGGGCGTGTACTCGAAGCAGCATTAAACGTCTCTCTGCATCCCATGCTGCTGAGTGAGTATGGAAAAATATCACCTGAACACTACGCACGCCGTTTAAGTAAAGCCGAAGAATGGCTGAAAAAAGATCCAGACAATCCTGATTTACTGGCTTTATTAGGGCAGCTGTGCTTTAAGGGGCAGTTGTGGGGCCAAGCTGAACATTACTTAAAACGCAGTATGGCTATCCGTTCCGATATGCGCGTTCATGCCTTGTTAGGTAGCTTATATAATGCGATTGGGCGCACTGATGAGGCCATACGCCACTGGCTAAGTGCTGCCGAGGTTGCTGGCAGCATGCCTTCAGTTAGCCCTCGTGTGCTGCTGCCTGCAGCTGACACCGGTGCCGATCCAAAATACGGTGCTGCAGCATTTGTGCATGTGGCTGGCTCTGAGGACCAGGACAATAATCCGATCATCCCGCAACCACAGCACCCAATAGCTGCCAGCGGTGTCTACGAAGAAAAATTTGATAGCCGACTTAAAGCACAGGCTATTCAAAAGGATAGTGTGGCGCAAGGTAATCATCTCAAGGATTATCAAGCGGCCAAAGATGAGGATGACCCACACCAGTATTTTGATACGGCACCAATTCCTGGTATTGGTCAACCCATAGAAGAAAGGCCAACCACTAAAGAAAAATAAGGCTATTTATTCACATAAATATCGTTGAAAAAGGCATAAACATGAGTCTAACAAAGGTCACATCGGGTAAAAACGCACCAGAGGAATTCAATGTTGTTATTGAGATTCCGCAGAATTCAGATCCAGTTAAATATGAAGTTGACGAAAAAACCGGGGCTATTCATGTGGATCGGTTCATGTTGGCTGCAATGCATTATCCATGTAATTATGGTTACGTACCGCAAACCTTGGCTAAAGATGGGGATGCTGTCGATGTGCTCGTGCTTACCCCTTTCCCCGTTGCTGTTGGGACGGTGATTGAGTGTCGCGCTTTGGGTATTTTGGAAATGGAGGACGAGGGCGGAATTGATGCCAAGATACTTGCCGTACCAGTTACTAAATTATATCCACCTTATCGCCATCTTAATTCCCCCCAAGATCTGCCCCAAGAGGATCTGGATCGTCTCAAACATTTCTTTGAGCGCTATAAAGACCTCGAGCCTGGCAAGTGGGTAAAAGTCCAAGAATGGAAAGATGCAGAAACGGCCAAACAAGAGATTCTAAATAGTATCGAACGTTACCAAAAGGGATGATTGAATGACACAGTGGATATTCCAACCAGAGCCCAATATGGGTTTGGCAGTCTCGGGGTCTGATGCATTATTTCCAGTCCGGCGTGTGTATTGTGTGGGTCGTAATTATGCCGAACACGCCCAAGAAATGGGCCATAGCGGACGCGAGGCTCCCTTCTTTTTCACAAAACCGGCAAATTCACTGGTACAGATATTAGAAAACCGTGAGGGGATCATTCAATATCCACCGCGTACTCGTGATCTGCATTTTGAAGTCGAGCTTGTCGTAGCGTTAGGTAGTGGAGGTAGTAATCTCACTGTGGAGCAGGCCACTGACGCAATTTGGGGTTATGCTATAGGTGTTGATTTAACACGTCGTGATTTGCAAGCGCAGGCTAAAGAGAAAGGCCGTCCGTGGGATGTAGCAAAAGGTTTTGATCAGGCAGCTCCTATTGGGCAGCTTTATCCCCGTACGCAAACAGATCTGCTAGAGAAAGGGCATATCTTGCTCGATGTCAATGGATTGCGCAAGCAGCAAGGGGATCTTTCGCAAATGATTTGGTCTGCTGCAGAATGCATCGCAGAGCTGTCCACATATTTTGAGTTAAAAGCAGGTGATTTACTTATGACTGGCACGCCTGCTGGGGTAGGAGCTTTGCAGCCAGATGACCATGTCTTGGGTTCTATTGAAGGTTTAGGCCAGCTTAGTTTTCGGATTAATGGTTAATCTAAATTAGCTGTGCATAAACAAGATATCAAAAACATAAAAACACTTAGGGCTTTTTGTGCTGTGTTCTGAATACGCGCATAATGCTTTATTGATTACGTTTAGTTGAAAACCTCGCCATCTATTGGCGAGGTTTTTTTATTTAATTGCCATCCAATTAATTCATATCAAAGCGCACGGTCAAATAATTCTAATCAAACAAATGACCATAACAAACCCATGCTAAATGGAATCAGTCCAAAGGGATGTGGATCTTTTTGCCGCACGCTTTTTTCCCTAATTGTGCACAAATTTTGCTTGGCGCACACTGTAAATAATCTTAATTGAACTGTCTTCATTCATGACTATTTACAGAAAAGGGATAGCAATGTACCTCACCTGGGTTGCAGCGTTAATAGATAAAACCATCGGGGTTGGCTTCAAGAGGTTTTCAGCCTATTGGGATTACAAGAAAGCTCGCCAATCATGCACTATGAATAATCGCAAACAACATAGGCATCAAGAACAGCGTGGGCAAGGCATGGTGGAATACGTCATTATTGTTGCGTTGGTCGCAGTTGCTGCAATTGGTGTATTTCAGCTGTTTGGACAAGTCATTCGATCACAAACTGCAGCTATCGCTCTTGAATTAGCAGGGGAGGATGGTAGCGAAATGTCGCAGCAGGCAGGGGACAGTGCACAAGCAGCCACTGAGCAGAGTGAGCACAAAGGGCTTCAAAACTTTACTGGTAATGCACAGGTAGGTCAGTAAAAGATGCACATTCACCAACGTGGTTATGCGCTTGTGTTGGGACTGATAGGCAGTGGATTGTTATTGCTTTTATGGGTGCATTTACAAAGTGTGGGTAGACATTTAAGTCAGGCGCATGAACTGCGTACAGCACTGGATACAGCAGCCCATAGTGGCGCAGTGGTTCAATCTCGGACTTTAAATGCATTGAGCTTGTTAAACCGTGCTTATATTGGTCACCAAATTGCATCCGCTCATCTTTTGACATTAGCCTCTTGGGCGCACTGGGCAAAAACACAAGCACGTCAGTCTTCCCTAGCTAATCCGCCAGTTTGGCTCATTGATGGTTTTTTTGGTACCACATATGGGCAGGCTTACCAGGCAACTCAAATTGTCCCTAACTTGAGTGATTTGCTAAGCCGATTGAGCTCATCTTTTGATGCACAACAGCAGTTTAGTGGGGAGCATTACGGTGCTTTTATTAATGCTCTAGAAGCTCAAACCCGTGATCTGAGAAATGCAGTAATTGTTGAGATTCTGGAAAGCAATATAGGCCAAAAACAAGCGCACATAAAATTTATCAAGGATGAGTGGGAGAATGTATTCATGCATTTTTCAGCAGTTCAAGGCATCAGTTGGGTGGGAGAGTTGCAAAATCATTTTCATTTTTTGCAACAGCGCAGCCAGACATTAAAAAGTCCAACTCCAGTCTCTGAACGCTGCCCTCATTTGCGACATCAATTGCGTCGAATTGGACGTACAGAAATTGATGAAGATGGTCATTGGTCAGTTGATGACAGTCTTTCTTTCCATGCATTGCGTTCAAACCGCTGGATAGGTTGTTACTACCGTGAATACGCTATGGGCTGGGCATGGCAGCCAGAGCAAGGGGCTGCTTTTTCAAACCCTTATAGTGAAGACGCCCGCGATAGTTTTGCAGATCTGCATTTTTGGCGTTGGGTTGATCAGCAAAGCGGTTGGGGGTATCTCAGTGAAAGTATTAATCCATTGGCAAACTCTTATGCTGTACGCGATAGAGGGTCATGGCATGCTGAGCCTTTCAGGCACTTACCGTATGGAAAATCGACACAGTATGGCTTTGTATTGAAAGCTCAAGTGGCACAAATGGGTAAAACATTTACTGCAAAAACAGGTGCACACAGCCAATTTAAAATCCCTTCTAGCTTACGTAAGCGCTATCGAACAGCTACAGATGAGCAGGCTTGGTTCCCATTTTGGTTGGTTTCTTTGACCGAGTTTTAACAGTTTTTTAATTAATTTAATTCGTTGAATCAAGTTTGGGGAGGCAATGACAGGGTGGATTTTGAGCATTTTGACTTGGTTTGTCATAGTATCCGCGATTTATTTCACGGGTCATATAAACATAATTAAAGTGGATCAACATTATCGAGCTTTTCAGACCGTGATGCATACAGTTCACGAGCAACGACTAATTGAGCAAGATTGTCGATGGGTGCAGCTGCAAGGCAGCGTTCTACCCTATGAGCATTGTGCCCAAACTAACTGGGATACTTTGGCAGTGCCCGATCAGCGGCAAGCTCATTTAAAAGATTTAGCGATAGATGCAGAACGACTTGTTCAAGCTGAGCTTAACTACAGTCAGTTAGGGCTGGGGCAGTGGGCTTTCATGCCTTTTCTAGAGGGGTTACCTGCCGAACTGAGGCTGCAAAAGAAGTTGGTGGCCTTGGCGCAGGATGGTAGTAGTCCGCATTTGGAGCACCTGCAAAACAGATTGCAAAAAAGTCAGCAGACTTGGGGGGGTGTGCTTCAAGATGCCAAACAAGGATTCAAGGAATATCTACCTCATGTAGAAAAAACGGATGGGCCATGGCGGTCTGTCAATGCACCGTCATGGCTTGAGCCCTGGCGCGCAGAGAGTCCATCAAACGATTTGGAGCAAATACATGAATAAAAAAATAATGAACCAATTTATTTTCTGTGGTGTGGTTTTGTTATGGCTGTCATCCCAATCCGTTGCGCGGACTCATTCTGATTGTATTGAAGTATTAGCCCCAGTGACGGCATTTTTTCAGCAGCACGATGACCTAGCACGCTGGCAGTACTTTGCTGTCAATCAAGAGCATTTTGCTATTTTAGAAGCTGTTTTGCATCCACAGAAATTAAGCCAAGCTTTAGAGGTGTTGGATATTAATAATGAAGGGGCTTTATTTATGCGTATGGAATTGCAATCGCTATGGATTTTCAAAATAAAACAATGTATGTATTCATTGCTTGCAGATTTGAAAAATGAAGAACAAATGCGTTTGCAGTTAACCCTCTATAGGGATAAGCCGTTGATTAGTTCAAGCAGATTTGTAAATTGGCTTAATTTTCCTCTGCTGCATCATTTTTCAGATCAGCAAAGTGGCGAAGAGTTTTATGCATTTCAGTGGGTCCAGGAGGATAGGAAAAAATTTGAACAGGTGGTAAAGGAACAGCTATTAGCGTCAACGGCCCAAGTGCGCAGTTGCTGGAAATATCAATTATGTGCATTTGAGCATGTTAGAGAGCGTTATTTATTCAGTTGGCTCGTTCTAGGCAGGCAACACATTATGCTGCTGTTTAGACAACCCTGTGATGGAGGTTGTGATGTGGGTCTTTGAAAAAAAGAAATGGTTATTGGTCGGTTTGGTTTTTTTATTAGCCGTGTTCTTTGCTTTTCTTACTTTACGCAGTGTGCATCAGTATTTAGACAGGGAGATTCAAAAAGTCGAGGCGCAAAGTCAAATACGTACTGTGGCAAGAGTAGTTTTTAATAAAAATCTGTCAGCAGGAACTGTGCTAGAACAAGAGGATCTGGCCATTCGAGAGATGCCGGCACACTATGTGTCTGCACAAAGTCTACCGCCTGAGGAGCACCAACGGTTAGTGGGTCAGATGTTGAAATATACCGTGGATGCGGGTGAGTCAGCTCTGGCCTATCATGTCGAGCCTGTCATGCAGCCCGCTTTTTCGCGACGTATACAAAGCGGACGACGAGCACTAAGTATCGCAGTGGATAGGATAAATTCCATCTCCGGTTTGATTCGACCGGGAGATTTAATAGATATCTATGTTTCCTTCGATTATCAGAGACGTAAAATTACAGCGCCGCTACTGCAAGGAGTTTATGTGCTGGCTACTGATCAGAACACCGAAGAGCGTGAACAATCGCGTCCAGGGGTCACAACATTGACACTAGACTTGGCCCCGGAGGATGCTGCAAAGTTGGTTGCGGCCAAGCAAAGTGCAGAAATTACTGCAATGCTACGTAATCCAGTAGATGCAGATACCTCAGTTAAAGCAGTGCGTAATGACATTGCAACATTATTGGGACTACGCAACCCGATCGAGAATTTAAACACTAGCCATCGAGTCAGTATTATTTATGGCAACAGTAGCCAAGGTAAAGATACGGTGGGTCCTCTGCGTCCCAATCGCATATACAAAGCACCTCCAGCTGTTTTTGATTTGCAAGTGCCGTCCCATTTGAGTCATGGGCAGGTACCCGCTGAATATGGATGGCAAGCAGGGCCTGATTTAGCTGCCGGCCTTTATGATTAACTCGCTTTAGCACGTCAATCAATACACAAGGTGGAGATACAACATGAGGGTGTGGTCTTTTTTCTCGCTGTATTCAAAAAAGTGCACATTATTTTTAGGGACCTGTTTGCTGTGGTTGGTCATGGCTTCGCTATCATTTGTAAAGGCGCAAGTGCAGCAATGGCATTTAAATGTAGGCGAAATGCGTGTGTTGCAATTCGACGAGGTTGCACGTGTTGCCGTGGGTGATGGGCATGTTTTGAATGCGGTAGCTGCAGAAAATCGCGAGGTATTGGTTTTTGCTAAAAACGAAGGGCATAGCAGCCTGTACATATGGACAGTTGATGGCCAAAGATACGAATATGAAATCCAAGTTCAAGTCCCTGCGCGTGCCGATGCTATGCAAGAATTAAAAAGGATTCTGCAACGCATACCTAACATTAACTTCAATCGGGTGGGAAGCAAAATTGTGGTCGAAGGAGAACAATTAACGAGCCATCAACGGCAACAATTAATGGAGCTCAAACAGCAGTATTCTCAGCTATTGGATTTTACTTACCCTGTGGGTTGGGAGTCTATGGTATTGCTGGATGTTCAGGTTGTTGAAGTACCCAAAAATGCTTTTATGGATTTGGGATTTCGTTGGTCAGAGACTGCTCAGGGGGGTATGTCAGCAGGGGTTGCGTGGGATGCTGGGTCGCATAAGTTGATCGATCGGCCAGGAGAAACCGTTATCCCAATGCCTTTTATGCCACAACGTGCAGGGGGGTATTTTGGGGTTAATGCCTTGATGAAAGCAAAACTAAATGCATTAACTCAAACAGGACAAGCGGTGGTTTTAGCGCGCCCCCAGTTGTTGGCGCGTAGTGGCGCTACTGCGGAATTTTTGGCTGGCGGTGAGGTGCCTTATTCTGCTTTAGATGCACAAGGAAACCCGCAAACGCAATTTAAACCCTATGGGGTTTCTTTGAAAATCACCCCGCATATAGAAGAAGACGGCGCGGTACGGTCTTTTTTAGATATCGAGGTTAGCACTATTGATAACAGTGTTTCCACACCCGCTGGGCCCGCATTAAAAAGCCGTCGGGCCAGCACCGAGTTTAATATTCAATCGGGACAAACTTTGGTTTTAGCTGGATTTATTTCCAGAGAAATCACCACGCAGCAAGATGCCGTTCCAGGTCTGTCCGAATTACCTATCATTGGCGCATTATTTAAGTCGCGGCGCTTTATTAACAATGAAACCGAGTTAGCGTTTTTTGTTACACCGATTCTTATTGACGCAGATCATCCAGTTTCAACCCACCGTGTGGCTAGGGCTGAGCAAATAAACGAACAGTATTTCCCAAAGGGTGAACAATTAAATGTGATGCCGCCCTCTTTGCTAATGCAGCAAACCACAAACAAAGGGCAAGGGTCTTGGGATCCTTATCAAGG
This sequence comes from Paenalcaligenes sp., assembly GCA_035301625.1. Taxonomy (GTDB): domain Bacteria; phylum Pseudomonadota; class Gammaproteobacteria; order Burkholderiales; family Burkholderiaceae_B; genus Paenalcaligenes. The sequence continues at coordinate 59,237 of DATGTW010000070.1, read as the reverse complement.
TCAAGGATCACAATGGTTTGATGAAGAATCAACCCAAGCGTTTCCAATTAATCATCAATAAAATGTCAGCTAGTCACGGCTTTATGTGTGCTGCCGTCTTTAGTAATGGGTCAGGGGCTATGTCTATTCATGTGGAGGTATTAACACTAAATCAGCAACGCCAAGAGGTGTTTACGCATAGTCCAGTGAATATTGGACGCGGAGCAAATTCTTGTTTGCGTTTACAGGGGTGGCGAGTGGGTGTCAATCATGCTCGTTTATACGTTGAGGGGGTCCATCTTTTTATTGAAGATTTAGGCAGTTTGCAAGGCACCGTGGTGAATAATGAGCGCATCAAATACTTTGGACCGGTTCAACCACAGGATCAAATTTTGATTGGCCCGTACCGTTTACATCTCCGAATGCAAAAAGAAACGCAATTAGCATCAAAGAATTCAATTAAAGAACCTACAGGGCTGGAAGCTTTTTCAGCAGCCAGCAAAGTTAGAAGTGTCACAAAAAATAAATCGGCAGAGCCGCAAGAGCGAGAATCTCCACAGGTAAAGAGTACTCAGGATAATCACCAATCACCAGGTAATAGGTTGCTGAGCCCTTGTACTTATTCTTTGCTTCACAAGCAATACCGTCAGCATCAAGAGCTTATTAATCAGCTGCGTGAGCATGTACTTAAAGAAATGAATTTGCGTGAAATGATTGCTATTAATGTGAGCCAAGAAAATATTAAAAAAAGAGTTGAGCAGGTAGCCAAGAAGGCCTTGGAGAGCAAAAATTATGAATACTCTATGAGTTTATCCAGGCCTATGCTGCTTGATTTTGTATTGGCAGATATATGCGGCTTGGGTCCATTAGAGCCTCTGCTCGCTGACAGCGAAATCTCAGAAATTATGGTGAATGGCCTTGATGGTATTTTTATTGAGCGTGGTGGTGTTTGTGAACAAATACCTGTTTCGTTTAGCACGGATGCCCAATTACGTAATGTCATTGAAAGAATTGTGGCGCCTATAGGACGTCGAGTAGATGAAAGTATGCCTCTAGTAGATGCGCGTTTGGCAGATGGTTCACGCGTACATATTGTTTTAGCGCCTATTGCTTTAAATGGGCCAATCATCACTATTCGAAAATTCAGGACACAGTTGCACGGCTGGCAGCAATTGATTGCCAATGGGACTTTGACTGAGCAATGGGCTGAATTTTTGCAGCAATGTGTTGAAAATAAAAAAAACATGATTATTTCCGGAGGAACTGGCAGTGGGAAAACAACTTTGCTGAATGTTTTAGGCCTATCTATCCCAGCTGGTGAACGCATAATTACCATCGAAGACGCTGCTGAATTGCAGTTGCAGCATCAGAATATAGTTCGATTAGAGGCACGCCCTGCCAATGCAGAAGGAGTGGGCGACATTCCAATTCGCGAGCTGGTTCGTAATGCTTTGCGGATGCGTCCCGATAGAATCATTGTTGGTGAATGCCGTGGCCCTGAGGCTTTTGATATGTTGTCTGCTATGAATACGGGTCATGAAGGGTCTTTGACTACGATACATGCCAATAGTCCACGAGAGGCTATTCATCGTTTAGAAAGCTTGGTTTTAATGGCTTCGATGGGGCTCCCCTTTAAAGCGATACGAGACTACATCACTATGAGCATAAATTACGTAGTGCAAATAGAGCGCCAGCCCAATGGACAACGGAGGTTATCTGAAATTAGTGCGATTACAGGTAGTGAAGGGAACGTCATACAAATGGAGCCTATATTTACAGTTAATCAACCATAAAAATAAAAGCAACACGGTATCACTGTTATCAAGTCAAGCCAAGGAGGTCTTAGCATGTCTTATTTCTTATGGGCAATATTGAGTGGCATATTTTTTTCTTTGTTTTTAATAGGTGGGCTCTTCTTTTTTGGAGCAAGTTTAAAACATAGGATCTATGGACTGCTACATGCAAATTTTTATTTTTTGCGTGATTATCATATTGAGTATTGGGCACCGATAACTGGGGTAGCAGTATTTTTGAGTGGTTATATATTACTAAATTCCTTGGTTTATTCAGGGCTTGTTTTATTTTTGTTTTTATTATTCGTTTATGCACTTTTAAAGCAATTGAATTTTCACTTGCATCGTAAAATTATTTCTGAAATTCCTTTCTTTTTGCGCCTGCTCGGTGCTGCATTGCAATCAGGGTTGAGTGTACAGAGTGCCTTGCAGGAAACAATCAGTGACTGGCAAGGACCTTTGCGTAAAGAATTAAGTCTCTTATTGCGAGAGTTGCAGGTAGGTGTTTCTTTGCTAAATGCTTTGGAAAATTTCCGTGGTCGTATGCCTGTACCAGCAGTCAATATGATGACACTGGCATTAGAAGTATCTTTGCGGTCTGGCGGTACTGTGGCACCGTTGTTAGAAGAGATAGCAGAAAACATTCAACAGCGTATAGAGTTACAGAATAAAATTAGCGCATTAGCTCTTCAGGGAAAGTTGCAGGCACATGTCCTTACGATCGTTCCTTATTTATTATTAGCAGCACTGTATTGGTTGGATAAGTCATGGGTATTACCATTTAAAGAAAGTTTGATAGGGAATGTTGTATTAAGTTTATGCTTGCTTATGAGTGTAATAGGCTTTTTCGTTATTCAAAAAATGGTGGATATACGGATATGAGTAAAATAAATATTTTCATTCATTTACTCATGAGCGTGCTTTTATTAATTTGCGCATTATTACTGGTTTGGAAAGAGGATTTGATTAGAAAAACTTATATTAAAGAAAAAGCAAGTCAATTAAGTGCATATGATTGGGTAGGTCAAATAATCACCAAACTTACTCCTTACCTGCAGCATTTCGTTAGTTGGCGGTATATTAATTTGATAGAGCGCAAAGCCGCATTCAACGGAATTTCTCTGTCGGGTATTAAGCTTTATTTTAGCCAACTTGGGTTTTCATTTTTGGTGGCTGTTTTTGGCGTATACCAAAATTTTCATTTGATTGGGTGGATGCTTATTTGGGCAATTACCACCGCGTTATGTTTTCTTTTACCTTTATTTTATTTTAATCAGCTGGCTTCTAAGCGTAAGCAGGGATTTTTAGATGCTTTTAGTTTTTTACTGGATTTATTGGCGTTAAATTTAGGTGCTGGCATGAGTCTAAATCAAAGCCTTAAAATTGCAAATGCTCATTCAGAAAGTATTTTCTTGCAAGGAAATATACAACAGCTTATCCATGCGCTTGAGCAAGGGGTGGCGGTAGAGCGGGCTTGGCGTGATTTTGCACAACGCTGTGACCAAGAGGATGTAAATACTTTTGTGTTTGCTGTTTTACAAGCGCATCGGCAAGGTCTGGCTTTGCAACGAGTGCTTCGTCAGCAGGCGCGTCAAATAAAGGCGGTTATCTATACGACTGCCGAGAAAAAGGCATTGGCTTTACCAACTAAACTTATTTTTCCCATTATGTTTTTTATCTTTCCAATCACATTTATTGTGATCGCTTTTCCCCTTGCCTATGGGATGTTGGCACAGAGTTTTTGATAGGTTCTTTGAGGAGATACGGTGCTCAGCTTATGGCTTAAAAAGTTTTGCAGGCGTTTTGCCAGGAGAATTGGACTCTTTTCTACTGATCATTTGTTTTTTTTCAAGACCTCGCGTGGCAATGCCAGGATTCTTGTATTGAATTGTTTTTGGAGTCGGTTTTTAGGGATAAGACTTTTTTCTGTTTCTGAGCTGGTAACAAAGCAAACTCCGATTTTGTTCTTCCCACGGACTCGGGCAGTCCATCAACTATTTTCTAAATATACTTTAGTGGTGGTTTTTATTGATCGTCAAGGAAGGGTGCTGCGCCAGGATTGCTTGCAACCGGGTCGTATAATGATACAACAACGGGCTTGGGGAGTTTTAGAGTGTGTCTATGGTCAAGAATGGCTACTCGAAGAGTTACTAAGCAACGAAGGGGTTATGCAGCAGTTATTAAATTAATTATTGGGGTGCGGGATAAAAAAATACCCATTAGGGTGATTTCGTGTAATCAGTTCTTCTAATTTGACCGCAGTCAGCGGGCGCGTAAAGTAAAAGCCTTGGGCTGCATAGCAGTTGGCCTGCAATAGGTAGTGCAATTGTTCTTTAGTTTCAACCCCTTCAGCAATCGTTTTTAGGCCTAAATCATGGGCCATGTTAATGATTGCGTTTACGACCGCTTGATCGCCTTTGTTATGGCAAATTTCTTGTATAAAAGAGCGATCAATCTTGATGCTGTCAATATGGAATTGTTTGAGCAACCCCAACGAGGAATAACCCGTGCCAAAGTCATCAATGGCAATTCTTATTTGTGCTTTCTTTAATTCAACCATCAAGCCGGCTGAATAATCAGGGTTTTTCATGGCAACGGCTTCGGTGAGTTCGATTTCCAACCGCTCGGCAGCATGTTTTTGGTCATTTAATAGTGTATTAATGGTGTGTACAAAGTTGTCCTGTTCAAATTGGGTTGCTGAAATATTAACTGAAACACGAGGGATAGGCACCTTACTTTGTGTCCAGTAATCTATTTGTTGCAAGGCTTCAATGAGCACCCATTTGCCAATATGCACTATGTCATCGGACTCTTCTGCGATGGGAATAAACTCAGTAGGAGGAATGTTGCCCCAAAAGGGGGAATGCCAACGCAAAAGTGCTTCAACACCAATTATTTTACCTGTGGCTAAATGTATTTGTGGCTGGTAGACCAAATACATTTCATTGTTATTCAAAGCTTCTTTAAGTGCCATGCTCAGTACTAATTTATGGGCAGTCTCTTCGCGCATGGCAGATTTAAAGAAACAATAATTACCACGTGCGTTTTGCTTCATGCGGTGCATCGCTGTTTCTGCTTGAGAAAGTAAAGATGCACCATCAGTGCTATCCCATGGATAAATAGCAATCCCCACGGTTGCGCCTAATACTATGGACCGGTTAGCGGAAAGCAAAGGGTGTGCGAAAGAATCCAGGACTGCCTGGGCTTGCGTAGCAGCCAAACTGTGTTGTGCCTCAGGTAGTAACATGACAAAGTTGTCACTGCTTGGGCGAGCCAGAATGTCCTGGGGGCGCAACAGGTTGGATAATCGATCTGCAATCTCTTTGAGTAACAAATCTCCGACATGATGCCCAAGCCCCTCATTGATATTTTTAAAATGATCCAGATTAATCCATAATATTGCTACATGGCGTGAGTGTTTTATTTCGTGGTTTAACAGTAATGTTAATCGTTCTGAATTAGGTAGACCGGTGAGACGATCAAAATTGGATACTCGCTGTAGTTGAGCGGCAATCTTTTTGCTTTCAGTGATATCATTTTCGATGACCAAGTAACTATAAATTTTTTTGTCATTGGTTAGAATTGGATAAAAAGAGGATTGCACTGTGTACTTTTCCCCAGATTTGGTGATGCGTTCAATTTCGCCTTGCCAAACATTTCCTGCCTGGATCTCTTCGCGGATATGGTTTTTTAAATCTGTGGGTGTATCTGGTGAAAATAGTTTGGTTGAGCGTTGATCTATAACTTCGTCAAAACCATATCCTGTTGCTTGTGTAAATGTATGATTAATAAAGCGGATATGAAGTTTTTCATTTAAAATAAAAATCACCGATGGGATTTGATCAACAGCTTGAGATAGGAATTTTAATTTTTCTGTCTCGGCAACGCGATCTGTAATGTCACTAGCAATCACAATATAACGCTCGGCGCATTGTGTTTTACCTGCTAAAAAAGATACTGAGAGTTCAAACCATCGCTTTCCCATATTCGGGGGCACGACCTTAATAGTATGATTTCGGGATACTCCGTGTTCTTTAGCTTGTTTTAGACTGGTCCAATAGGTTTTCACACTATCGGTTGCCAGCATTTCATCTAGGGTTTTATCCAGATAGTCATATTTATTAATAATTGGTTGATCAGAGCTATTGTTGTGTATTTCAATCTGACGACCGTAACCATCTAGCTCTAGAATCATGTCAGGCATTGCGTCTAAAGTAGCTGCGATACGCTGCTGCGAGTTTTTAAGCAAGGTATAAGGGCGAAGCACTATTTCATTAAATACAGCACGGTACAAGATATAAACGGCTGAGATTGCATAAACGTGACTGATTAAATGATGTAGCTGAGAGTCAGGCTGATGAGTGATGCTATAGGCGTGCGCTAGTGTGAGTAGACCGCTGGCGGTACAAAACCCAGTCACATCAAAGGGTTGATCGCTGTTTAGGCGTCCAAAAAGTAATAAAGTAGATGCCGCAAAAAACCCAAGCAAAATAAAATTAAAAAATGTGCTTAGGTGAATGCCTCCAACAGATAGCTGTAGTAGTTTAGGGAGGGCATCAGGAGGGAAGAAGATTAAGCCATGAATAAAGGCGATTATTAATATAAATGGAATCAAAACGCGCAAAAAATTGCGTGGATTAAAAACATGATTCCAAGGGCATAAGCTGATTATCAGCATGCCCGCGGCACTTAATAATCGGGCAAAAAACAATAAAAAGCTGGCGCGACTTGAATAATCAGTATCCAAAAGCCGTGGCATGCCTTGTTGAGTCAAAGTATGAGAAAAATCAAAAACGGCCACGCCCAAGAAAATAATCCCCAAGGCCACCAAAGGTGTAAATATTTCGTTTTTATAAGTGCTCAGGATGAGCGTAAAAATTTGGGTGGCCAAAATGATGCTCAGGCCCTGCAATACAGTATGCCAAAGCAAATAGTGGGGAACCTCTGTGCCGATACCTTCTGGTATGACAAGCCAGAAAGTTAAAAACACAAATGTGGCCGCAGCAAGTATTAGCAGCATGCCGCGTCCAGCCAGTGGCTGGTGAGAGGGGTGTATCAGCATTATGAAGAAACCCTTGGTGGCTGCTTTTTTTAATTTATGATTGGATTCGTTTAACAGTAAACGAATCTGGTTAAGTTTTGTTGTTTAGTTATTTTCTTACCAAAAGTTATACTAGCATAGCTTTGGCGACTGAGGTTGTTGGCAGGCGAAATGCTGATGATTTATAACAAGAGTTGACTCAACGCGCTGTCTGGATATGCAAGTATTATTTGAAAGATAATTCTATGCCATCTTCAATACTAAAAACTGTTTTATAGATGGGGTAAAAGCTCGCATACAGTACAGCAAAAACCAGCAGACTTAAAAAGGTCATAATGAAATAAGAAAACTCGGAGCCTAGACTACCCGCTAAAGTAACTGAAAACATATTGAAGAGATAATATATGCCCCCCCAAAAAAAACCATAAATAATCATGGGCAATTTATTACGCCAGCATGCGATCATTGAATAAAAAAGCGCTTGTTTAAGTGGGATTTGGTGCCAACCAACCAGAGCAGGAGCATGCCAAAATAAAATTGATATTAATAAATACAAGCCCAAAAAGATCATGACAGGTGTGCGTACCGCTTGCATCAAGGTGGCCGGATCAACGCTTTGGTCTACAGCAGGCAATGCCTCGCTAATGGAATCCAAAAAAGGGGTGGTGGCCACGACACTGGCAACAAATAGAAAAAAGAAATAAACGCCCCCCAGCTTTAATAAACGTGCAAATGCATTATCTTTTTTTAAGGGGCTCAGCCAGTCCCCCAATTGCATACGTTTATCTTTTAAAATTTGCCGTGAAGCATTAAGAACAATGAATGTAAGAGATGGGGTGAGCACCATGAGCGCAATTTGCCCGATGATAGGAATAAAATAACTAATATTGATGAGCAAATTGGTTATGAGTGCCCAGAATATCAGCGCCATGGGCTGTTTTTTAAAAGTCTCTATTCCAGCCAGTATCCAATACCAACCATATTGAAAAGGCAAAATCGATGCTTGCATAACGTGTATTTATTCCAGATAGCTGAACAGAGAGGGCTGATTCTCAGTGCTGCGCAAGTCAAGAATCATTTCAAAATGCCCGGGGTCGTGAGGTATTAGTGTTTCTGCTTCGCGCGGAAGATGATAATCATACAGGCGTGATACCCAAAACCTCAGTGCAGCGGCGCGTAGCATAACTGGCCATAGTTGGTTTTCAGTGTCAGTAAAAGGGCGTTTAGCATGATAGGCCTGTACCCATGCCCGTAACAAGGATTGGTCAAACTCACCATTGCTGTGGTCAATGCACCAATCATTAACAGTCACTGCTACGTCAAATAGCCAATGATCACAGCCAGCAAAATAAAAATCAATGACGCCGCCCATGGTAGGGTGCGAGTTCGTGCCAGAAAAAAGCACATTATCGCGGAATAAATCACAATGTGATGGACCACTGGGTAATTGCTGATACGCTGGCAGCTGGCTAGTTTTGATTTGCTCCTCGAGGGATTGTTCGATGAGCTGGCTTTGTTTGGTATCAAGGAAAGAGTGTACCTGCGGGATTGTGCGTTTCCACCAATCCAAACCCCGCAAATTAGGTTGATACTGTTTATAATTTAAACCACTTAGGTGGATACTGGCGAGTACTTGTGCACTGAGTACACAGTGGTTCGGCTGGACGCTTTCCACAGAGCGGCCTTGTAATCTGCTGACGATCACACATGGCTTGTTGTGCAACGTAGTGATTAATTGCTGGTTATTCAATCGCTGCGGAGAGGGCACCGGCAAGCCTTCGTTGGCCAAGTGATGCATTAACTCGATATAAAAAGGCAGCTGTTCGAGTGTCAGCACCTCAAAAAGTGTTAGGACATAATGTCCCTGAGTAGTGTCTAGAAAATAATTGGTGTTTTCTATGCCTGCGCTAATTCCTTCTAATGCAACTAATTCGCCTAGGTTATAACGCAATAGTAATTCCTGCGCATCTGCTTTACTGACAGGGGTAAATACAGCCATAAGTTTTATAAATTAATGCCGATGGTTAAATTCTTGTGTTAAGCTGGCAAACCAATAAATACACTGGATTACCACAATTGCTTTGGCGTAAAAGAGCATAGTATAGAGATTTTAACTATACTTTGCAGTTATCAATCGCAAACTAGCAGTATAAGGTTAGTGACGCCAAATAAGCCAGCCGTTAGATTTGCTTGTGTTCAAGGGTTTCATTATGACAAAAAATGACGCTCATTGGGCGCTTTGTGTTGCCCCCATGATCGATGTCACGGATCGTCATTGTCGTTTTTTCCATCGATTGTTGGCCCCAAATGCTCGACTATATACAGAGATGATCAGTACCGCAGCGATCGAGCATGGGGATCGCGCAAGATTACTGGATTTTGACGTTGCCGAGCACCCAGTTGCCTTGCAATTAGGGTGTAGTGATCCTAAACGGTTAGCTGCTGCAGCTCGTATCGCCGAACAGTGGGGTTACGATGAGGTTAACCTAAACTGTGGGTGTCCGTCCGCACGAGTCCTAGAAGGCCATTTTGGAGCTATCTTGATGCACCGTCCACAATTAGTGGCTGATTGCCTAAAGGCCATGCAAGACGCAGTCACTATCCCTGTGACCGTTAAACATCGATTGGGTTTGGACGAAAACGATAGTTATGGTTTTGTGCGTGATTTTGTAGGCACTTTGTATGATGAGGGGGTGCGTGTTTTTGTGGTGCATGCCCGTAACGCTGTTTTAGGGGGACTATCCCCAAAACAAAACCGTGAAATTCCCCCTTTGCGTTATGAGGCAGCGGCTGCGCTTATAAAAGACTTTCCTGAAGCGCAGTTTATTTTGAATGGTGGAATCCAAACAGCGGTCGAAGTTAGTGAGCATTTAAAAGAGTTTTCAGGGGCAATGATTGGGCGTGCGGCATGGCACACACCACGTGTTTTGAGCCAGATGCATGCTGTGCTATGGCCTGCTGTGCCCCTGCTGGATGATGAGCAGGTTTTTGACAATATACGTGCTTATTGTGTTGAGCAGCTAAAACAGGGGGTAGGGTTGCGCCGTTTGCTACAACCATTGTTAGGTTGGGCACATGGCATGCGCGGTGCACGCCAATGGCGCCGTTTTCTGACAGATCATCGCGTTGTTGCACGCGAAGAAATTGCTGTATTAGACGAGGCTTGGGAGCAATTGCACAGGCAAAAAGCATTGTCTTAGCAAAGCGGACAAGCTACTGATCAGACGAGATTAATGCTCTGAGATGTTTTCTTCGGGCCAGTCGCGGATGTAGGCTTTGAGCATACGATTTTCAAACTGCTGTGCATCCACAATTGCTTTGGCCATATCATAAAAAGAGATTACACCTTGGAGGACAGGTCCATCCATCACAGGCATATAGCGAGTATGCTTGTCCAGCATAAGACGTTGAACTTCGTCTGCACCTGTATTAGGGGTGACGCTGACCGGGGCATCATCCATTATGCTACGCACGGTGTAATTACCCGCCTTTTCCTTTTTCTCGTGCAAATGTCGGATCACCTCTCGGAATGTCAGCATGCCTACGAGCTCGCCATGCTCCATAATGACCAGTGAGCCAATGTTTTGCTCACTCATGACAGCGATAGCCTTGCTGACTAGGGTGTCAGGGGATGCGGTATAGAGAATGTCCCCTTTGACTTTTAGTATCTCGCTCACCTTTAACATGGCATTCTCCTTGATGGTTGGCATTTAGGTGTTTAAACTTTGCGCAACAGTATTATCGGTTGTTTCGGTTTGTTGGAACAGGGCGCCGAGCTTGAAACTACGTTGACTATCCAACGCTTTGTTTAGTTTATCAATGAGTGGCTGGGTAAGAGCATCATTCGCACACTGTCTGTCGAATAAAAATAGATCAACGACAGGCCCGATTGTTTCTTTTTCTGGGTTACAAGCCAGAACCCATTTCTCCTGACCTTCTAACTCTGTGTTTACTACAAAACCTATGCTTTTTAAAGCCCTGAGGATGGATTCTACCTTTTGAACGTCTAATTGTAATAATTGACTCAAGTTTTCAGGGCGATAACCTAGATAATGCTCATCTTGCGCGCGCCACAATTCTGCCAAGATCTGCAAAGCACATGAGAATTGGTAGCCCGTGTAATGATTTTGGTGCCAGTGTTTGTGACGGATGTTAGGCAAAATGGCAACTAATGTTGCGCCTGAAAGAACCACTATCCATGAAATATAGACCCACAAAAGGAAGATGGGAACAGTGGCAAAGGCGCCGTAAATAAGTGTATAGGTCGGAAATTTGGCGATATAAAAGGCAAAGCCTACGCGTAATAGCTCTAAGACGATCGATGTGACAAGCCCACCTATCAAAGCATCTCGCCACAAGATTTTTCTATTGGGTACATAGACGTAAAGGGCTGCAAATGCAAAAGCTGTTAGCAGTATTGGGACTATGGTCAGGATGAACGAGGCAAAAAATGGCAACCCTTCGACGTAGCCCAGTGAAGCGCGAGCCAGTACGCTACTGGCCCATAGGCTGGCACCAATGACTAAAGGCCCCAAGGTGATAATAGCCCAGTACACCAAAATACGATGTCCAAGTGGGCGTTGCTCGTCAACCAGCCAGATATCATTAAAAGCTTTGTCAATGGTAGACATTAGCATTACCGAAGTCACAAACAGGAAAACACTACCAATTGCAGTTAGGCTTGCTGCTTTGGAAGCAAATTGATTAAGGTAATCCATCACATTAGCAGATACCGCATCCGGCATGAGCTTGGAAGTAAGGAATTCTTCGAGTGATACCTGAAAGTCCTGAAAAATCGGAAATGCTGTGAAAATAGACAAGACCACAGTCAAGAGGGGCACCATGGCCAAAATGCTTGTAAAGGTCAAGCTAGAGGCTGTTTGGGTGAGATTTCTTTGGGCTAAGTGCGTCAGCAGATGTTGAAAAAAATGAGTCGCACCCTGTTGGCTGGAGTTCGCTCTTTTCAGGTCGCCGTCAATCGGCCGCTCGGAGTGGTCTGCGGTGTTTTTGGGCGGCTGAGTTTGACGACGTGATTGCATATTTGAGTCCTGATCCTATTTTTGTTGCACAGATAAGCCTAAACTATAGGCCGTTATTGCCAGTTGGCAAAGAATCTTAATCAAAATTTTCAATCAATAGTATTCTAACAGCATGCATGTTCGCCTAAGTAAGTCATTGCACTACGGTGCCGTTTTGTGTTTGGTTGGTCTCATTATTCTTGGGTTAGGGTGGGAGCTGCGATGGGCGCCTATTCGCCCGGGGGGATCCTATTTGGCACTCAAAGTTGTGCCTTTATTATTCGCTGTACGTGGTGTTTTACGGGGGAGTCTATACACCATGCAATGGGCTTGCATGCTCGTACTACTTTATTTTATGGAAGGGGTAGTGCGCGTATGGTCAGATCCAGCCATGGCATCAGTATATTGCGCTTGGGTTGAAATAGTACTTTCGCTGGGCTTTTACCTGTGTGCCATTTTTTATGTATTTCCCGCTAAAAAAGCTGCGCGTGCAGCCAAGCGTGCGAAGAAACAAGAACAATTTAAACAGGCTACTGACCAAACAGCACCCCAGGACAAATAAAGAGGTATCCATCGCAAGGGCGGAGTTCGGGGTACCAAGCGGTCATTGATGGTTTTTTAATGTCTTTGGTGCTGTTTTTCACCCTGCGGTTTAAGCCAGTGTGCGGCTTTGTGTAGTAGCCCATAAAAAGTAATGACCCAACTCACTAAAGCAGCGTACATAAAAGTCTGCGCGAGTGAGTCGAGAAAATCAAATTGCATTGCTAGATTAAGTTGTCGCGTGGCTACGGAGTACATTCCCATGGGAAAGACCAGCCCCCAAAATAATGGGGTATAGCGCACGGGGTAGCGCTTAATAAAATGCCGCCAAAATCCTAATATTAAAAGCAATGGAATCCACCAGGTGGCTGATGCCCAAAAAAATACCGTAAAACCTTTGAGAAAAGGCATTAAAGATTGCAGGTATGGGGCATCTGGTGCATGTTGAATCAGCAATGAGCCTGCTAATGTTGAGATGGCCATCGCACCCATATTGATCCAGTAAGGCGGTGTGAGCTCGTCTGGTCCCATATGAACGAAATTATAGCGCCAGAAGATGAGGGTCATCATCCAGATGTATTGCATGCCACCCCATAACCACATGGAAATGGCAAAGAAACTTAGTTCGGTGTGATATTCGGCAGAGAAATACGGCAAAATAAAGGTGGTCAAAATAGCGATAGACTGTGTGGCAACAATGGCCAGTAGCCAAGCTCCATTTATGCCTTGGGCTAAATTGGGTTTTTTTTCTTTGATAGTAAGCAGAGAAAAAATCAGATAAGTGAGAATGACCCACCATATAATGCCTAACACCCATAAAATTGTTGCCACATAGTGATTTTGATAGAGCAGCACATACTGGACTGCCAGTACATTCGTGGCTGCAACCAAGGAGAGGAAACCCAATCCATTAGCATGACTGTCTAGATCTGCCCATAATTGGCGCGGATAAAAACAAAGCCTGAGGATAGTTAATAGCCAGACCAAGAGGTATAAGGCATTATTTAAAAAAAATAGACTTTTGGCGATGAAATTATAATGAGCGTTATAGGCGGCAATAGATACGATGCCGGTGGCCATGACAATAGCAAAATCAGCTGGTGAAAGGTGTTCTATTAGTTGGCGGTATCTCGGATGCATGATCGTATCTATAAAATAAGGGCAGGATACAGGGGCTTACATTGTAATGAGCTGCAGGGGATTACAATGAATGGTATTGGTAAAATTATAACTATTAAATCATCCTACATTTTTTAGGGGGCAGTGAGCATGCTTGAGCAGATATTTGCCCACACAACAATTGTTAATGACTTTGCCGAGCTGGGCGAGCAGTTTTCAACGGCAATTGCACCTCAGCCGCTGCAGCAACCCGAATGGGTACATCTTAACCAGGATTTAGCCCAGCGATTAGGGTTGGATTTGAGTACGCCCAAGGCGCGTGAGCTCTTGTTACAATTATGTGCAGGGCATGTAAGTCTACCTCAAGGAAAGACGGTTGCAGCCGTCTATAGTGGGCATCAGTTTGGTGTTTGGGCGGGGCAATTGGGTGATGGGCGGGCTCATTTATTAGGTCGAGTCATTGGACCCCAGGCTGATGTGGAGCTTCAGCTCAAGGGTTCAGGGCGCACGCCGTATTCACGCATGGGTGATGGCCGCGCTGTTTTGCGTTCTAGCATTCGTGAGTATCTGGCCAGTCACGCCATGTATGCATTAGGGGTGCCAACGACCGAGGCTTTGGCTTTGGTACGTTCAGAAGACCCTGTGTATCGTGAGCAAGTCGAGCGCGCTGCGATAGTATTGCGGACAGCGCCTACCTTTTTAAGGTTTGGCTCCTATGAACATTGGCAGCGAGACCCCAAAGCGCTCGCTCAACTCGTGCGCTATACGATTGCACATTTTTTTCCTGATTTATCGACAGTAGAGAATGCCGAAGATTATAACGAGCTCGAATTAACCTCGGGATTGATCGCTGCTTGGTTGCGCGAAATAATAGAGCGCACCGCACGCTTAATGGCGCATTGGCAAACCTTGGGCTTTTGCCATGGGGTCATGAATACTGACAATATGTCAGTGCTTGGATTGACGATTGACTATGGCCCTTATGCATTTATGGATGAGTTTCATTATGCTTTCACGCCTAACACTACGGATAGAGGGGGGCGTTATTCTTGGTATCAACAGCCTCCAGTTGCGTTTTGGAATTTGACTCGCTTGGCATCTGTCTTGCTTAGTTTGGACATGGGAAAACAAGACTTACAGCGCTGCCTCGAGCATTATGAACCTACTTTTTGGCATCATTATCACGAACTGATGCGTAGGAAAACAGGTTTAAGTACAGTGGATGACTCTGATACAGAATTTTTTGATCGTTGGTGGAAACTGTTAAATGATGGGCGGGCTGATGTCACGCTGAGCTTTCGTTATTTGGCGGATTACTTGCAATACCAGGATGATGATAGTGCTCAGGGCGAGACAGCGCGAGGGCGCTTTATGGATTTATTTGATGATACTGCTGCGTCAGCTTTATCGGCTTGGTTGCACGAATATGCTCGACGCTCCGAACGCGAGCCCTTATCTTTAGCAGATCGTGTAAATCTAATGCACGCGAATAATCCTTTATATGTAGTGCGTAACCATTTGGCACAGCGCTGCATTGTTGCGGCCCAAGAAGGTGACTATGGTGTTTTGGATGAGTTCTTTGCGGTGTTGACTAACCCCTTTACTGAACAATCAGGCATGGCGCATTGGGCAAGTCCACCGGGACCTGATGAGCAGGTGTCGATGTTGAGTTGTTCGTCTTGATTGTTGCTAACGCTATGAGCACTTTTGGCCCAGTTAGATGTCGCAAGTTGTAATAGTGGGTACAATGCACGCTATGATAAAAAACACATAAAATAAATTGAATGTTACGTAGTAGTAAAAGGACTCATTATGGCGGGTAATACCCTAGGTAAGCTCTTTGCTGTAACCAACTTTGGTGAATCACACGGGCCAGCAATAGGCGCGGTTGTAGATGGTTGCCCGGCTGGACTCGAGCTTACCACCGAAGACATCCAAAAAGAGCTTGATAGACGGCGTCCAGGCACTTCCAGGCATGTAACACAACGACGCGAGGCAGACCAAGTAGAGATTTTGTCTGGCCTATACGAGGGCAAGACTACAGGTACGCCCATTGCTTTGCTGATCCGCAACCAAGATGCGCGCAGCAAAGACTATGGCAATCTATTAGAAACTTTTAGGCCTGGGCATGCCGATTATAGTTACTGGCGTAAATACCAACACCGCGATCCTCGGGGTGGAGGGCGTTCGTCTGCACGACTGACGGCACCTACAGTAGCCGCTGGTGCGATTGCTAAAAAATGGCTGCAACATCGTTTTGATGTGCAAATTCAAGGTTACATGAGTCAGCTTGGTCCCATCAGGATTCCCTTTCAAAGCTGGGACGCCATCACCCAAAACCCATTCTTTGCCCCCAATAATGAAATTGTTCCCGAATTAGAATCCTTCATGGATGCGTTGCGCAAAGAGGGCGACTCAATTGGTGCGCGCATCGAGGTGGTGGCTCAAAATGTGCCTGCCGGACTCGGGGCGCCGATTTATGATCGGCTGGATGCTGATATTGCTCATGCAATGATGGGGCTTAATGCTGTCAAGGGCGTAGAGATAGGCGCTGGTTTTGAGGCTGTTGAGCAAAAAGGCTCCGAGCACGGAGATGCTATGTACCCTGAGGGTTATAAAACGAATCATGCTGGTGGTGTATTAGGTGGTATTTCTTCGGGCCAAGACGTCCGTGTCTCGGTGGCTATCAAGCCGACGTCCAGTATCCGGTTACCTCGTCCGAGCATTGATTTACAAGGTAATGCTGTTCAGGTGCAAACCTTTGGGCGCCATGATCCTTGTGTGGGTATTCGCGCGACTCCTATTGTTGAGGCTTTATTGGCAATTGTGTTGATGGATCATGTCTTGCAGCAGCAGGCACAACAAGGCAGTTGGCAGCCATAAAATAGGTTAGGATGATGTCTGGCTTAAAATATTTAAAGCATCGTTTAAAACGCTATGCAATATTGACCGCGTTTGGGATAGCGAGCGCGATAGTTGTGGGTTGCGCCACTGTAGATACCACCACAGGTGGTGCTGTTGGGGTACAAAGAAAGCAGTGGATGTCCAATATGGTATCCTCAGCCGAGGTTAACCAGGCCGCAGGCCAACAGTACACCCAAATTATAGGGCAGGCGCGTCAACAGAAGAAACTCGATACCCAAGCAGCTCAAACACAGCGCGTACAAAAAATTATGCAGCGTCTGGTGCAACAAGTGGGTGTTTTTCGCCCTGATGCGCGTGATTGGCCTTGGGAAATCCATGTTATTGATGATCAACAGGTCAATGCTTGGTGCATGCCTAACGGCAAGATGGCTGTTTATTCAGGGCTTATCCAAAAGCTTCAACTAAATGATGATGAGCTTGCCGCGGTCATCGGTCATGAGATAGCACATGCCTTGCGAGAGCATTCACGTGAGCAGCTATCACAGCAGGTGGCGACACAGATGGGCTTGTCAGTGCTGTCTGCTATTTTAGGCAGCCCAGCTGTTGGAGATTTGGGTAGTATGCTAAGTGATGTTGTGATTAATCTGCCCAATAGCCGCACCCAAGAGGCCGAGGCCGATCGTATGGGAGTCGAGTTGGCAGCGCGGGCAGGGTTTGACCCCCGCGCCGCTGTGAGTTTGTGGCAAAAAATGGCTCAACAGGGTGGGGCTGGCAGCCCTGAGTTTTTATCCACACACCCGTCGCCTACTTCACGTATTGCACAACTAGAGCAAGCGGCTCAGCAGGTAATGCCCTTATATGAGGCAAGTAGTAGTTAAAATAGTATCGGTAGCAAGTTTCTTGCACAAGGATGAAAAGATGGCAAAAACCTTATATGACAAATTATTTGATTCGCATGTCGTCGAAGAGGCTAGCGATGGCACCTGTCTACTGTATATAGACAGGCACTTGGTGCACGAGGTCACCAGTCCTCAGGCTTTCGAGGGGCTTGAGTTAGCTAATCGTGCGCCCTGGCGTGTGAGTTCTATTTTGGCCGTTGCTGATCATAATGTGCCAACCACTGATCGGGCGGCGGGTATTGCAGATCCTGTGTCACGATTGCAGGTGGATACGCTGGTTAAAAACTGTGAGGAATATGGCATTACCCTGTACAATATGGGTGATTTGCGTCAGGGGATTGTCCATATTATTGGCCCCGAACAAGGGGCTACATTGCCAGGGATGACGGTGGTGTGTGGTGATTCTCATACCAGTACGCATGGTGCTTTTGCAGCTTTGGCTTTTGGGATTGGTACTTCCGAAGTAGAGCACGTACTTGCTACCCAGACTTTGCACATGAAAAAAAGCAAAAACATGCTCATTCGTGTCGAAGGTGAGCTTCCTTTAGGCTGTACAGCAAAAGACCTGGTTTTACACATTATTGGTGAAATCGGGACAGCAGGTGGTACAGGATACGCTATTGAATTTGCAGGTTCAGCTATTCGTTCGCTCAGTATTGAGGGTCGGATGACGGTTTGTAATATGGCCATTGAGGCCGGGGCCCGTTCAGGCTTGGTTGCTGTAGATCAGAAAACAATTGATTACTTCCGCGGACGCCCCTATGCACCTGTTGGCGAGATGTGGAATCAAGCGGTCGAATATTGGCGCACGTTGCAAACAGACGAGGGGGCACATTTCGATAAGGTCGTTGAGATAAATGCCCGTGATATCAAACCGCAAGTAACATGGGGGACCTCACCCGAAATGGTGTTACCTGTGGATGCTACTGTTCCTGACCCTGAGCTCGAGCGTGATGAACTCAAGCGTCAAGGTATTGAGCGTGCTCTTGAGTATATGGGTCTCACTCCTAGACAGCCAATCACGGATATCAAACTGGATAAGGTCTTTATTGGCTCATGCACCAATGCACGTATCGAGGACTTGCGTGCAGCTGCTATCGTAGCGCGGGGTCGCAAAGTAGCATCCAATATAAAATTAGCAATGGTGGTTCCTGGTTCTGGCTTGGTCAAAGAGCAGGCCGAACAAGAAGGGCTTGACAAAATTTTCATTGAAGCCGGTTTTGAATGGCGTGAACCTGGGTGTTCGATGTGCTTAGCGATGAATGCCGATCGACTTGAGCCTGGCGAGCGGTGCGCATCTACCTCTAATCGTAACTTTGAAGGTCGACAAGGGCAGGGAGGGCGCACACATTTAGTCAGCCCAGCTATGGCTGCTGCTGCGGCCGTAGCAGGCCATTTTGTTGATATCCGGTCTATAAATTAAGAGGGCAAAAATGCAAGCATTTACCGTACACGAAGGGTTGGTCGCTCCTTTGGATCGAGAGAATGTCGACACAGATTTAATTATTCCTAAGCAATTTTTAAAATCTATCAAGCGCACGGGGTTTGGACCTAATTTATTTGACGAGTTGCGCTACTTGGATCATGGCGAACCCGGAATGGATAATAGCCGGCGCCCATTAAACCCCGATTTTGTGCTCAATCAAGAGCGCTATCAAGGGGCATCCGTTTTGCTAGCGCGACGCAACTTTGGTTGCGGGTCAAGTCGAGAACACGCTCCATGGGCTCTATTGCAATACGGTTTTCGTGCCATTATCGCGCCGTCCTATGCGGATATTTTTTATAACAATAGTTTTAAAAATGGCTTGTTACCCATTGTGCTGACTGAGCTCGAAGTCAATCGTCTGTTCGATGAGGTCAAAGCCTTTCCTGGGTATCGTTTGACTATTGATCTGGAAGCACAAAAGGTAGTCAGCCCCAATGGCGAAGAGTTCTTTTTCGATATCGATCCTAGCCGCAAGCAAGCCATGCTAAGCGGGTTGGATGAAATTGGTGCGACTTTGAAAAAGGCTGACAAAATACGGCAATTCGAAGCTGAGCGCTTGGCACGTTATCCTTGGTTAGTTGCCGAGGGTCTGGGACAATAAGATAGTCACAATATTTCATAAAACGTGCAGCGCTAGCTGCACCTATGAGTTTAAGAACAAGGGATATTATGTCGACATTAATTGCCGTGATGGCAGGTGATGGCGTAGGCCAAGAGATTACTCGAGAGGCGGTGCGTGTTTTAGAGGCACTTGAGTTGGATTTAGAATTCAAAGAAGCCGATGTGGGCGGGGTTGCCTATGAGGCGCATGGACACCCGCTACCCAAAGAAACCATCGCTCTTGCCAAGCAAGCTCAGGCGATTTTGTTTGGTGCTGTCGGTGATTGGCAGTATGACGAATTGCCACGCCATTTGAGACCTGAACAAGCCATTTTGGGGCTGCGCAAGGAATTAGGGTTGTTTGCTAATTTACGCCCTGCAATGCTCTTTCCACCGCTTGCCCAGGCCTCGAGTCTCAAACCCGAGGTTGTGGCAGGTTTAGACATCATGATTGTCCGCGAGTTAACAGGTGATATTTATTTTGGACAACCCAGCGGAGTGCGCACAGTCCAAGAGGGGCCATTTAAAGGCGAGCTGCAGGGTTTTGATACTATGTTATATGCACAAAGCGAGATTCGTCGCATTGCACATTTGGCATTTCAAGCAGCGCAAAAACGACAGAAAAAACTCTGCAGCGTCGACAAGGCTAATGTTCTTGAAACCTCACAGTTATGGCGCGATACTGTTAATGAGGTCAGCAAAGATTATCCAGACGTTGAGTTGTCACATATGTACGTGGATAACGCTGCAATGCAATTGGTACGTGCCCCAAAAGAATTTGATGTGATTGTAACGGGTAATTTATTCGGCGATATTTTGTCTGATGAGGCTGCAATGCTCACGGGTTCCATCGGTATGCTGCCCTCAGCATCGTTGAATGACAGCCAACAAGGACTTTACGAGCCTATCCACGGATCTGCCCCCGATATTGCTGGCCAGAATCGTGCCAACCCATTGGCTACAATTTTATCGGCTGCGATGATGCTGCGTTATTCGCTCAATAACGGTGCAGCTGCCGATCGGATCGAGCGTGCAGTGCAACAGGTCCTGGAAGAAGGCTATCGCACTGCTGACATCGAACAGTCAGGCTGTACTCTTGTGGGTACTGCCGAGATGGGTCAAGCAGTCATACAGGCACTATAGTTTTTATACATTCCAAATCAGTAGGTGGTTTTTTCATGAAGCAATCAGTAGGTTTAATCGGATGGCGTGGCATGGTGGGCTCTGTGCTCATGCAGCGTATGCAAGAAGAAAATGACTTTGATTTATTTGAGCCCGTTTTCTTTTCTACCAGTAATGCGGGTGGTGCAGCACCTGAGTGGGCCGAGGGTGTCGGACCTTTGCAGGATGCTTACGATATAGACACATTGAAAAAACTGCCCATTATTGTGACTTGTCAGGGGGGAGACTACACAAGTGAGGTCTATTCTAAATTACGTGACAGCGGCTGGGACGGTATTTGGATCGATGCCGCGAGCACTTTGCGTATGGACGATGATTCTATTATTGCTTTGGATCCCATTAATCGCGAGTTGATTGATGCGGGTTTAAAAAATGGCGTTAAGCAATTCATTGGTGGCAATTGTACTGTTAGCTGCATGCTTATGGGCTTGGGCGGGTTATTCAAGCATGATTTGATCGAATGGATGACCAGTATGACCTACCAAGCTGCATCTGGGGGCGGTGCTCAGCACATGCGCGAGCTACTCACTCAGTTTGGTCAAATCAATCAAGCCGTCAAGTCGCTGCTTGATGATCCAGCCTCTGCTATTTTAGACATTGATAAGGGCGTTTTGCAGGCACAAAAGTCACCCACTCTGGATCATCGCCATTTTGGGGTTCCATTGGGGGGTAATCTTATCCCTTGGATTGATAGTGATTTGAATGATGGGATGTCCCGCGAGGAATGGAAGGGGGGCGTTGAGTCCAATAAATTATTGGGCCATGACCAAAGTAATTATGTGCCTATCGATGGGCTTTGTGTTCGGATAGGTGCCATGCGCTCCCATAGTCAGGCGTTGACTATCAAACTTAAGCGCGATGTGCCACTTGATGAGGTCTCTGAGATCATCCAAGAGACCTCACCATGGACTAAATATGTCCCTAACGAGCGCGAGCAAACCATGCAAGAGCTGACACCAATAGCAGTTACTGGGACGATGAATATTCCAGTAGGGCGGGTGCGTCACTTGGCCATGGGCAAACAATACATTACAGCATTTACTGTTGGTGACCAATTGTTATGGGGCGCCGCTGAGCCTTTGCGTAGAATGCTCAGAATTGTGTTAGGAGAGCTCTAAAAATGTTAGCCAAGCATCGCCACTCTCAACATATAAGCAGGCTATGGCTTGCTCGATTATGTCGTGCTGTGGCGGTGTTGGGGCTGTGTTTTTCTGCCACCTTGCATGCACTGACGATAGGTCATTCGCGAGTAGAGTCTGCTGCAGATGAAAACCTACAGCTCAGCGTTTTAATATCTGGAGTATCTAGCCAAGACCTCAATCAGCTAGATGTTCAAGTCGCCCCTCGGGCTTCGTGGTCAGAATTCGGCCTTGAGCCTTTGCCCGAGGTGCTGAATGCACAGGTCGAGTTAACTCCAGGGCC
Organism: Paenalcaligenes sp.; assembly: GCA_035301625.1. GTDB lineage: Bacteria > Pseudomonadota > Gammaproteobacteria > Burkholderiales > Burkholderiaceae_B > Paenalcaligenes. Next base: position 37,293 of record DATGTW010000070.1, on the reverse strand, counting down.
GCGCCCTGATTCAGTGCAGGTGCGCTTTTTAAGTGCAGCTCCTGTTGAGCAGTCTGTGATAGATTTGCTCTTTGATGTGCGTACAGCAGATGAAGAGCAGCGTCATCAGGTCAGTATGTTGCAACAGCCGCGCCCATCGATTCAGTTACCAGTCGAACAAGGCAAAACCTCAGCAACAGTTCAATCAAACACTCCTGCAGCTACAGCTCATGCAGAAAGCTTGGCTGTACGCCCGGGGGACTCTTTGCACCGCATCGCACAGCGCTTGGGTGTTCAGGATGGTTCTGAGTATCAATTGATGGCTGCTTTATATCAGCTAAACCCCCAAGCTTTTGGCCAAGACAACATGCATTTATTATTTGCTGGTGAACAGTTGCGTATGCCTACCGCCGAGCAAATACAATCAATGAGTGATCAGCAAGCACGTCATTTATATGTCGCGCATATGCATCGCTTTAATCAATACAAAGAAGCACTGGCTCGGGGGGTATCTGAACAAGAGGCTACAGCATTATTAAATGCTCCGATCCAGGCTCAAGAGCCAACGGCTGCTGACGCAGCTTCTACTACAAAATCTGATGTCAACGAGTCTGCTCATAGTGCAGAATACTTGGATGAGCATGCTGATCGCCTACGTTTGGATGAATCTGATACTTCACAAGAGGGTAATATCAGCGCCGATGAGCGCCAAGCACAGGAAAAAGCACTGGCTCATGTCCGCCAAGAAGTAGAAAAACTAGAAACTGAGATAGATGCTCTAAGTGATGTTCTCAAGCAAGATTCGGATCAGCATTCTGATGAGGGTTCTACTGCAGAAAGTCCTGCAATTGAGCAAGCAGATTCTGACTCAAATATCACTGCCAAAGATAGTACAGCCACGCTTAAAACTGAAGCGCGCACCCCAGTCACTACCAGTGCGCAGGGATCCGGCCAACATACTTCGGCGGAGTCTAATACGGAGTCTAGTGGGACCGAGATGTTAAATGGCGAAGAACCAGGAGAAAATGCTTTAGCAAGCACTCACGTTGCTGCACAGCAAAATACAGATATGGAAACAAGCTGGATACAAAAGCACTTTATTAAATTAATGCTGGCGCTATTGGCCTTTGTTGTGATTTTCACGGTTTGGATTCTACGCCGGGCTAATAAAACAACGGTTGAATTAGAATCACCAGACCGTGTCACTGATGAAATGATCCAGGCAAAGCTTCAGGACATCAATCTTGACCTTGAAGTTCCTCCGACAGACGAATCTGGCGACGTTGGCCGCTCTGATAAACCCTAGTTGGGGGGCATATGCAGCGTTGGAGTCTGGGTATTGCCTACAACGGAACGGATTGGCACGGGTGGCAAAAGCAACCACAGGTAGTGACTGTCCAATCGCAGCTAGAACAAGCAATCCATAGATTTTTAGGTCACGAGGTGCACACAGTATGTGCAGGCCGTACTGACACTGGGGTACACGCATTAGAGCAGGTGGTTCACCTAGAGACTGAGCTTGTGCGCCGCGAGGTTTCATGGATCCGCGGTGTAAACAGTTTTTTACCTAGTAGTATCCGTGTGCAATGGGCACGTCCAGTGGATGGGCAGTTTCATGCGCGATTTAGCGCGCAACGACGCCATTATGTATATTTATTGCATAATGCGCCGCACCCCAGTCCATTTACTCAGGCTCGGGCCGCTTGGATGTTTCAGCCGTTAAAATTACAGCTCATGCAACAAGCCGCACAAATCCTCATAGGCACACATGATTTTTCCTCCTTCCGATCAGCGGATTGTCAATCACATAGCCCAGTTCGTGAGCTGCAAAAATTACGCATTACACAACAAGGGGAATATTTTGTTTTTTATTTCTCTGCAAATGGATTCTTGCATCATATGGTGCGAAACCTAATGGGTGTATTAGTATATATTGGCATGGGAAAACGGTCGGTACATTGGGCTCAGGAACTGCTCACAGCGCGGGACCGCAGTTTAGCGGCGCCGACATTTGCTGCTCAGGGCCTTTATTTAGCAAAGGTTGATTACCCTCCAAGTTGTGGTTTGCCTGACCATGGGCTTGCAGATCTGGTACACAGGCATCTGGGTGTCAAGCTGTGTTAAGGTTTAGTTCTTGTAGTTACGCTTGACACACTTGTTAACTGGCGTTGTTTTTGTTTTAAAAGAACAATATGCACTTTTTACTGACATGCAGCTCTCTAATTGATAAATTGAATCGCACAGTGGGCCGTTCGGTGGCATGGCTGACACTTATTGTTGTGCTGGTCAGTGCTATCAATGCGATCGTGCGCAAGACGTTCAATGTCAGCTCCAATGCCTGGCTGGAATTGCAGTGGTATTTATTTGGTGCGATCTTTTTATTAGCTTCCGGCTATACCTTTTTACGTAATGAACATGTGCGCGTTGATGTTATCTCTCAAAATTTCTCTCGACGTGTGCAGATTTATATAGAAGTTTTCGGGGTGCTTTTTTTCTTGCTGCCGGCATTTGGCTTAGTGTTCTGGCTATCCATCCCGTATTTTTATAAATCGTTTGTCACTTGGGAATTATCTTCAAATACCGGAGGCCTGATTCGTTGGCCAGTCAAGCTGCTTATCCCACTTGGCTTTGGCTTATTACTATTGTCTGGTATATCGCATTTGATTAAATGTATTGGTTTTTTGATGGGTGTCGCTCCAGATCCCATCGCTGAAGCAGAACAACGTCAACGCTCAGAGCTCGAGATTGCGGATGATATTGCACAGTATGCACAGGCAATCACCGAACAGACAGCCGAACAACAGAAAAAATAATCACCATAAGCCGATGGGCCATACATGTTTGATTTAATTGCATCTAATTTAGCCCCGATCATGTTTTTTAACTTGATCGTTTTTTTATTGTTGGGTTTTCCTGTTGCATTTACGCTTGCTGCAGTAGGGATTTTGTATGGTTTGGTGGCCATTGAATTTGGTTTTATGCAACCTGCCTTATTCCAAGCTTTACCCCAGCGTATATATGGCATTATCTCCAATGATACTTTGTTGGCCGTACCTTTCTTTACCTTGATGGGGTTGGTATTAGAGCGATCAGGTATGGCAGAAGATTTGCTGGATACCATCGGACAATTATTTGGACCTATTCGGGGTGGTTTGGCTATAGCTGTTGTCCTCGTAGGGGCCATGTTGGCTGCCACGACTGGGGTTATATCGGCTTCTGTGATATCTATGGGATTAATTTCATTGCCCATCATGCTGCGTTATGGATATGATCGGCGTCTTGCCAGTGGTGTGATTGCAGCGTCAGGAACGCTATCTCAAATTATCCCTCCATCGATTGTTTTGATTATTCTGGCTGATCAACTGGGTCGCTCTATTGGTGATATGTATCGCGGCGCAATGCTGCCTGGAATTCTTTTAACCCTGACCTATGTTCTTTATGTGGGACTTTTGGCCATTTTTAAGCCCAAAAGTGTCCCTGCGTTGCCTCCCGAAGCGCGCACCTATGTGGAAAAAGATGGTAGTCGCGGACTACGATCTTTGTTCGTGCTTAGTTTGTTTTCAGCAGGGGTCTCTTATTTAGGTTCTAGTTATTATTTTAGTACTCATGAAAATGTGCCTGTTGATGAAAGCATTGTGATTGTGCTTTTACAATGGGGCGTGGCTGCTTTTGTTATGGCGTCTGTCAACCGACTTTTGCGGTTGGGTTTGCTCTCTAAAATCGCAGAACGTGTGACATTTGTGATGATCCCCCCTCTGTTTTTAATCTTTTTGGTGTTGGGCACTATTTTCATCGGTGTAGCCACCCCCACCGAGGGTGGTGCCATGGGAGCAGTAGGCGCGATTATTATGGCAGCCTCGCGAGGGCGCCTTAACTTTAAGCTGCTGGGACAGGCAATGGCGAGCACTACACGCTTGTCATGTTTTGTAGTATTCATTTTAGTTGGCTCAACGATTTTTAGTCTGAGCTTCCGTGGTATTAATGGCGATCTTTGGGTGGAAAGTTTATTGATCGATCTGCCAGGCGGAGACTTGGGCTTTTTGGCAGTGGTGAGTTTGTTAACTTTCTTTTTGGCCTTTTTCCTGGATTTCTTTGAGCTAGCATTTATTATTGTGCCCTTACTTAGCCCAGTTGCTGAGGCAATGGGTATTGATTTGATTTGGTTTGGTGTGCTGTTGGCGGTTAACATGCAAACTTCATTTATGCATCCGCCCTTTGGTTTTGCGCTATTCTTTTTACGTTCTGTAGCGCCCCGAGAAGACTACGTGGACGGAGTCACTGGCAAAAAGATTCGTCGCGTCACCACCGGCGATATATATTGGGGTTCTGTGCCTTTTATTATTATTCAAATCATCATGGTCATTTTTGTCCTTTTTGTTCCAGGTATTGTGACCCACTATAAGCACGGAGAGATCCTATTGGATGATGCCGAGATTGAATTCGGAACAGGTGAATCTTATGGTTATGATGATTATGGATTTGGTGATGACGATGGTGGGGCATCGTTTTATTAATCAGGAGCAATAAAATGCAGCGTCATTCTGCGCGCATACGTTTTAAATTATGTGGCTTAACACGCGAACAAGATATACAGCCAATGGTGCGCAGCGGGGCTGATGCTATTGGGATAGTGTTCTATCCACAGAGCAAGCGTTATGTGCCTGCGCAACAGGCAGCTGATTTATGCGCTCGCATCCCTGCATTTGTGACAGTTACAGGCCTCTTTGTTAATCCTGATCCTCAGTTCGTTCATAATATTATCAAGCAAGGCCAAGTGGATTTATTGCAATTTCATGGGGATGAAACGCCAGAGTTTTGTCAACAATTTGATCGGCCCTATATCAAGGCTTTTCGTGTCGGCGCACCCGGACATCAGACCGCACAGCAATTACTTGAGCAGTGCCGTCAGTACGCAGATGCCAAAGGTTGGTTATTTGATAGTTATACGCCTGAATACGGTGGTAGCGGGGTTTCATTTAACCAAGAGGTTTTGCTTGATTTTAAAAACATGTGTGTGGCTACAGACGCACCGATAATTTTAGCAGGTGGTCTAAATGCAGAAAATATTAAAGAAAAATCGCAGCCGCTACAGCCTTTCGCTGTTGACGTAAGCAGCGGTATTGAACTTGCCCCTGGAATCAAGTGTCCAACCAAGATAGCGGCTTTTGTACAAGCCCTAAATAACTGAGCCAGTTTTGAAGATATAACAATGGACTTTTGGTTTTAATTATGTCAGTGATTCAAATTGGCCCATTCACTTTGGATGGGCTTATTTTTTTAGCGGTCTTGGGGTTTGCAGCAGCAATGATTGCGGCTATTTGGTATGACAAAAAGCGGGGCAGCCAGATAGAGAAAAAATTGTGGTGGCTAACTTTAATTGCAGCATTGGTCGGTCGCCTTGTGTTTGTAATGCGCTTTTGGCCGTCTTATCAAGAGCAGCCTTTGGAAATTATTAATATACGGGATGGTGGATTTGTTTGGCAGGCTGCACTTGTTGTTTATGGTTTAGCGCTGCTATGGCTGTTTTTCCGTCGTCGCGCATTATTTGCAGGAATAGCACAAGCATTAGCGATTGGTGCTTTGGTGATTGGTGGGGGATTAATTTGGATGCAGCCTTGGAAAGAAAGCCCCCTCAATTGGTACGAGATGTCGCATTTAAAACAACTTAAACCTTTGTCTTTTGCTGCAAACATTAAAGAAAAAACAGCACTTCCCACCGACCAATACCAAGGAAAACCCACTGTAATTAATTTGTGGGCCACTTGGTGTCCACCCTGTCGACGGGAAATGCCTGTTTTGCAGCAAGCCCAAGAAAAGTATAAAGATGTAAATTTCGTATTTATTAATCAAGGTGAGCGCCCCGAACAGATACAAGAATTTTTACAAGAACAAGATTTAAAATTACAAAATTTATGGCTAGATGAGCACGGCTTATCGGGGCAGGCCATAGATAGCAAGGGATTGCCTTCTACTTTATTCCTTGACGCACAAGGGCAGATTGTGAGTGCTCGTTTAGGAGAATTATCAGCAGCATCTTTGAAGTCACATTTAGAATCAATCAGGATTAAGTAGTAGTGAATTGTTTTTTTCAACGCAAAAATTTACAGTTTTTGCGTAGAGGTTAGCAGTCAGGCCTTCAACTCATTGATATGATGGGCGGTAACGTTTTTTTTCTTTAACATTTATATCAATGGCTGAACCTACAAATACTAAACCAAAATTTCGCATAAGCGGACCGGTATTTTTTGGCTCCGGCTCCATTCTTTTATTTCTGGCGGTATTGGTTACTGTTCTTAGAGAGCCAATGCTAAGAATATTTACTGCCGTACAAACATGGATTATCGACGATGTCGGTTGGTTTTATATTCTGACCGTTGCAATTATATTGTTGGTGACTGTGTTCTGTATGCTCAGTCGCTATGGGGATCTCAGGCTTGGTCCTGATCACAGTACTCCAGAATACAGCACGATCACTTGGTTCTCGATGCTATTTTCTGCAGGGATGGGTATTGGTCTCATGTTTTTTGGTGTGGCCGAACCCTTGATGCATACTTTGCAGCCTCCTGTCGGAGAGGCTGGCACGGCAGAAGCTGCACGTGAGGCCATACGCATCACATTCTTCCACTGGGGACTACATGCTTGGGCCATTTACGGCATAGTTGCCCTGACTTTAGCATTTTTTGCTTATCGTCATGGATTGCCCCTGACATTACGTTCAGCACTCTATCCCATGATCGGGGATCGCATCTACGGTCCCATTGGTAATGCGGTAGATATTTTTGCTGTTGTCAGCACAGTATTAGGGGTAGCGACTTCGCTAGGGTTTGGCGTAGTTCAGATCAATAGCGGTTTAAACCAACTCTTTGGCTTGCCCATTAATGAACCTGTACAGGTTTTATTGATTATCGGTGCCACGGCATTGGCTTCGATTTCAGTAGGTCTGGGCTTGGATGCGGGTATTCGCAGACTGTCAGAATTAAATATTATTTTGGCGATTCTATTGGTACTGTTTGTACTGATACTTGGCCCGACTGTCTTTTTAATCAAAGCTTTTGTGCAGAATACGGGTAGCTACTTTTCTGAATTAGTAGAAAAGACATTTAATCTCTATGCATATGAGAAGACTGACTGGCTAGGTGGGTGGACTCTGTTTTACTGGGGTTGGTGGCTCTCATGGTCGCCTTTTGTGGGTATGTTTATCGCACGGGTATCTCGGGGTAGAAGCATTCGCGAATTTATCCTGGGTGTAACTTTGTTACCTACAGGCTTTACCTTCCTTTGGATGACGGTGTTTGGTGATACAGCCATTGATATGGTTCTCAACCAAGATAAGTGGTCTATCGCTGAAGCAACACTAGAGGATCCCTCTCTGGCTTTGTTTGCTTTCCTCGAGCAATTCCCCTTGTCCAGTGTGGTGAGCATTATTGCTGTAATGATGGTATTGGTGTTTTTTGTCACCTCTGCTGATTCTGGTGCTTTAGTCGTTGATATGTTGGCATCAGGTGGTGATGACAATACACCGGTGTGGCAGCGCCTGTTCTGGGCAATTAGCATGGGAGTTATGGCCATTGCATTGCTGTTAGCAGATGGGTTACAAGCATTGCAGACAGCAACTTTAGCAACTGCCTTGCCTTTCTCGTTTGTGCTGTTAGTAGTCATTTGGGGGTTACTCAAAGCTTTGCGACAGGACACTACCAAGAGAGAAACTCATACGCAATATCATGCTGCGCCACGCACGGGTGGGGATGCCGTTGATTGGCAACGTCGTATGCGCAACCTCATGACTTTCCCACGTCGTCGTCATATCGAGCGCTTTCTTGATGATGTTGTGTATCCAGCATGCGTCAAGGTCGGTGAAGAACTATCAAAGCTAGGCTCTGATGTGGTGCTGGACAGGAATGAAGAGCACGGGGTCATTTTGCGTGTGGGCCATGACGTGGAGCATGATTTTGTGTATGCAGTATATCCACAGGCTTATCTGTTGCCGGCTTTCGTTGAAGATGACGAAGAGGATAGCAGCGGCGGGCGCAAGTACTTCCGTGCAGAAGTGCATTTACTCGAGGGTGGCCAAGACTATAATATTATGGGTTGGTCAACTCAGGCAGTGATTGATGACATCATCGATCAATATGAGCGCCACATGCACTATCTGCACTTGATTAGAGACGAAGAATAATGCCTATTTAGCCGTGGTGGCACTACCGCTTTCAGCTTCAAATTGCAATGCGTAGCGGTTTGCCATCATGGCGCAGGCCATCAGTTGAATCTGATGAAAAATCATAATTGGTAATAAAGCCGGGCCAATGGCGCTGGCACTAAAAATTACCTGGGCCATGGGAACACCCGTGGCCAAACTTTTTTTAGACCCACAAAAAACGATAGCTATCTCATCCTCTCGACTAAAATTAAAACGACGGGATAAGAAAGTCGAGAGCGCCAGAACAATCACCAGTAAAACCGTGCAAACAATGGTGAGAACCAAAAGGGATAGCGGTGGGACAGCAGCCCAAAGACCGCCAATGACTGACTCACTAAAGGCGGTATAGACCACGAGCAAGATCGAGCTTTGATCCACCCAGCGTAACCAGCTGCTATTACGATTGATCCAATCCGCGGTCCAGGGGCGAGAGAAATGCCCAACCATAAAAGGCAGTAATAGCTGCACGCTGATTTGCACTACTGATTCTGCCATGCCAGTTGTCCCTGCGTCGGCATCCAATAGTAATTGCAAAATGAAAGGAGTTAATACAATCCCGATGAGGCTGGATGCCGAGGCGCTGCATACAGCTGCGGGCACATTACCGCGAGCAATAGACGTAAAGGCTATTGCAGATTGCACTGTGCCTGGCAGGGCGCATAGATAAAGCATGCCTATTAATAAAGGCATGCCAAGCAAGGGCAATAAAATAGGACTCATTGCCCACCCAATTAGGGGGAAGATTACAAACGTAAAGCAAAAAACTAATAAATGCAGCCGCCAGTGCATAGCACCAGCAATGATGGCTTCACGAGACAGCTTTGCCCCATGCATGAAAAATAGCAGCGCAATTGCAAAACGAGTTAACCATTCAAAGAAAATAGCCCCTGAACCATGAGCAGGCAGAGCACTGGCAAGTAAAACAACACCAATTAATATCAAGGTGAAGTTATCAAAAATAAGGCGTAGGCGTTGAATAACAGTAAGATTGTAGGTAGACATAAAACTCGTCTATCAGTTGTTTCGAGGTGGTAGTAATCGTTAGGTCCCCAAGATTACCCAATAAAAACAGCACTGACCAGATCCAAGCAATTTGTTTGTGCAGTACTTACTAAAATTAAATGGTCAGCATTTTATTTTGCTGCTTGGATTCGTTTGTTTTGTAAGCAAGCGCGGGTGTTACAATCAGCTTTGGGGCAGCTCCAGCGACTGATTCTTAGTTTTAAAAGGGCAACCGATGATTGATTTTGACGAAACTGCTTTGGAAAATATCCAAACAGCCAGAAAAATAGTATTTTTCAGTGGTGCAGGTATTTCTGCCGAAAGCGGGGTTCCTACTTTTAGAGATGATTTGAGTGGTTTGTGGGCTCAGTATGATCCCATGGAGCTCGCCACACCAGAAGCATTTGCGCGTCAGCCTGCTTTGGTCTGGGGGTGGTACTTATGGCGTCGACAACGGGTTCAGGAAGCGCAACCCAACGCAGCGCATATAGCCTTGGCTGAATGGCAGGCCGAGCAGGGTGATCGCCAGATCATTTGTTTGACGCAAAATGTAGACGATTTACACGAGCGTGCTGGCTGTAGTCACGTTTTGCATTTGCATGGTAATTTATTTACCTCGTTATGCGCAGAATGTACCCACACCGTTAGCGAGGATGCGCTTCCCGAAGAGCATCGCGCGGGTGCTCACGATGCAACTTTTCATCCTCAAGGCCAAGAGATAGAACCTCCAGTATGCCGAGATTGCGGCGGATATATTCGTCCTGGTGTTATTTGGTTTGGTGAGTCTCTGGATAGCAACGTTCTGGATCAATCATTTGAGCTCAGTGCAAATTGCGATGTACTTATAGCAATAGGGACATCAGGCGTTGTACAGCCAGCAGCTGCTCTGCCAGCTATTGCACGTGATTCTGGGGCTTACGTTATTCAAATCAACCCTCAGGAAACCCCCTTGGATAGCGTTGCGCACTGGAATATTAGAGCGTCTGCGGCTCAGGCATTACCCGAACTATATGCGCGTGTTCGCGAGGGGTAAAGATGGCATTAAATTTTGATTGTGCATTATTGAGTGCTACAGATATTCATGCTGCAGACGACCGTGCCGCACAATTAGGGATTGCTCCTGAGGCATTGATGCAGCGTGCCGGTGCTGCGTTGACCACCGCAATTTTGCAGCGCTACCCAATGGGACATGTGTTGGTTATTTGCGGGCCTGGAAACAATGGCGGAGACGGGTTTGTTATCGCACGGTTATTAGCTGAACGCGAGTGGCCAGTCACTGTTTGTACGCTGCAGGGTGATTTACCTACCCGAGCGCCTGCAGTCACGCATGCGCATCAGTATCCAAATAACTGTCAGCCGTTCAGTGCTATAAACGGGTCCTTCTTGCAGCAGGTTGATCTCATTATCGATGCGGGCTTTGGGGTGGGTTTATCACGCCCCTTAGACGCTCAGTGGCACGCCTTATTACAACGTGTACAGCACAGTCAAAAACCAGTTGTGGCCGTAGATATTCCTACAGGTGTTGGTGACTTTGGACAGTTATATACTCAATATCCAGCGCAGGCAGAATTAACACTCGCTTTATTTAAAAAGAAACCAGCTCATGTGCTCAATCCAGGACGCTTTTACTGTGGTGAGGTATTGGTTTGCGATATTGGATTAACTGAAGAGCACCTGCCTAATGGGCCCCGATTTTATGAAAATACTCCCGCCTTGTGGGCAGAGCAATGGCAGCAAACTCGGCCCCAAGCACAAAGCCATAAATATGATCGTGGCCATGTATTGGTTTTTGGTGGTCCGCAGCTAACCGGAGCACCTAGCCTAAGCGCGTTAGGCGCTGCCGTGAGTGGAGCTGGCTTAGTTACAATTCTGACACATGCCAGTAGCTGGGCTATCTATGCTGCACAAATGCGTGCAGTAATGGTGCGAGTTATTCAAGACGATAAAGACTTCCAAACCCAAATTAACGCCGATAAAGTCGGGGCTGTGGTGCTGGGTCCAGGCGCAGTGGGCTGTGCCGAGCTATCAGATTATCTCCATAGACTTTTAAAAAGTCAGCAGCCCTGCGTCTTGGATGCCGAGGCACTTAATGTGATGGCTGACGATCCGGCGCGTTACTTTCCACTATTACATCCTCGTTGTGTCTTGACGCCGCATGCAGGAGAGTTTGCACGACTTTTCTTTCATCATTCATTTTCTCTGAATGACGATCGTTTGCAGGCAGTGCAAATAGCCAGCCAACAGACGGGTGCAGTAATCGTATTAAAAGGGGCTGAAACTCTGATTGGTACACCGCAGGGACAGCTTATAATCAATAACAATGCGAGCCCGTATTTAGCAACAGCAGGCAGTGGTGACGTACTTGCTGGTGCCATTGGTGCTTTTTTAGCCCAAAAAGTTAGTGCTCATTTAGCAGCTGCAATGGCCGTTTGGCTACATGGGCGGGCTGGTTGTTTGGCTGGGGTAGGTTTGATTGCGGATGATTTACCTGATTGGTTAATTCGTGCACAAAAAGAGCTTACACAACTTGATAACGCTGAATAAAGGAATCCAGGTGCAACCCGTTACACGATTGCAACGTACACCCATTTATCAACACTATTTTTTCCAAAAAATTGAAAAAGATGAACAAGTAATGGAACTCGCGTTGCGTCTCGCCCAAATGGGTGCCTATTGGCAAGAGGTGCCGGTGGGTGCTGTACTGTTAGATGAGCAGCGTCGAGTGATCGGTATGGGTGTGAACCATACTTTGTATAGTCATGATCCCACCCAGCATGCTGAGATGATGGCGTTACGTGATGCGAGTACATTTATAGGTAATTATCGTTTGCCAGGCAGCCATTTATATGTCAGTTTAGAACCGTGCATGATGTGCATGGGGGCATTACTTCATGCGCGAGTTGAGCGTGTGCTCTACGGGGCATCAGACCCCAAGACCGGGGTATGTCACAGTGTGCTACATCATGATCAATATGCCCAATTAAACCACCATACAATTATTGAGGGTGGGCTTCTGCAAGAACGAAGTGCCGCTTTGCTGCGTGACTTTTTTAAAGCACGGCGGGGAAGGAACCGCTAAGTAGTAAGTAAAATAGATGCGATTTTTGGGTCACAATGACGATGATAAACGCTCTATTATTAAATCATTTTTATTGGCTATAAGTGTTAAAGGCGAGATTCTATGAATATAAAAACAAAAACAAATGATGGGATCTACATCATTTCTCCTTCTAGCGCGGTTGGCTCTCCTCAAGAACTTGTTCGTGCGCAACAAAGGTTAGAAGAATTAGGGTTTGAGCCCAGCGCTGATCCTGACGCCTGTGCAATCTACGAGCGTTTTGCTGGGACAGATGCACAGCGCCTTTCAGCGTTTGAACGTGCTTTGCAACAGCCTGCTCCATTTGTTCTGGCCAGTCGAGGAGGGTATGGCATGAGTCGTTTATTGCCGTTTATAAATTGGCAGGCTATTGCCCAAAGCGGCAAGCAATTTATTGGGCATAGTGATTTCACCGCTTTTAATTTGGCCTTATATGCTCAAACCCAAACTATTAGCTATGCTGGGCCATGTGCTGTTTTTGATTTTGGCCAAGAGACGGTTAATCAGGAAATGTCAGATTGGTTTGTGGCCATGTTACGTGGGGAACAAACGCGCCTGAATTTCCAAGCGCAATCGATACGACCACAGCGCTCACCTTTGGATGTTGCTGGTGTATTTTGGGGGGGCAATTTAGCATTGCTTTGTTCTTTGGTAGGTACCCCTTATTTGCCAGATGTTGAGGGTGGCATTCTTTTCCTCGAAGATGTTTCTGAGCACCCTTACCGAATTGAGCGCATGCTCAGTCAGTTGCATTTAGCGGGGATTCTTAAAAAGCAAAGGGCAATTTTGTTGGGAGACTTTACTGATTATAGACTCGTACCTGCTGATCGCGGGTATCGACTACAGTCAGTGTGGCAATGGCTGGCCCGTCATGTGCAGGTGCCTATTTATTTAGGCTTTCCTTACGGACATGTACCCCGCAAAGCGACACTGCCTATTGGTGCAGGCGTGCGTTTATTGGTTAAAGAGCAGCAGGCCACATTGTTTTTCTAAAGCGCACGACATACCAACTATCAAAAATGGAGTGAAAAAGACCCCATATGACATATGTGTTAGTGGGTGAGAATACCTACGAGGAAGAGATTAAAAAAAGCCGTTTTATTGCCATTGCGAGCCCGGTAGATACAGTAGAGCAGGCGATGGCGTTTATAGAAAAGCGCTCGGTACCTGATGCGCGACATAATTGTTGGGCGTACAAGATCGGCGATAACTATCGTTTCTCGGATGATGGCGAGCCAGGAGGAACGGCTGGACGACCTATTTTACAGGCTATAGAAGGGCAGGAATGTGATTTTGTAGCGGTGTTGGTAGTTCGCTGGTTTGGTGGTATCAAATTGGGCACGGGTGGATTAGTACGTGCTTATGGTGGCGCAACTGCAGAGTGCTTGCGCACCGCATCCAAAAAGAAATACGTACCCACTGTACCTATAAAGTGTTTTTGCCCCTATGCTGAAATTGATCGCTTTAAGGCACGCTTTGATGATTTTCAAGTACGAGTGGAGGCTGAGGAATACGGTGCTGAAGGGGTGCTTTGGGATTTGCAGCTACCAGAGGAGCAAATACAAGAGTTTGAAGAGTTACTGCAAAACATGAGCAGTGGACAGGGGTGGCTAAAAGGTTGATCTTTGCTACCAGTAGCAAGGTTAAAGCAGCGCGCAGCCATCCACGCGCCGCAAACACATAAGAATTAATTTAAAAACGCTTTAAGCTTGATCAGGTCCATCCTGTGATGCCTGCTCTTGCTGCTGGGCAATTTCAGCATGAACTTGCTCCATATCAACCTCGTGTAGTTGTCCAATGAGCTCATCAAGCTGCGAATCAGTTAATGCACCAGAATGCGAAAATAAAAGCACTTTTTCGCGGAAAATCATGATGGTTGGAATAGAACGTATGCGTAGCATAGCGGCGAGCTCTTGTTCTTCTTCGGTATTTACCTTGGCAAAGGTCACATCCTCGTGGCGCTCGGCCGCAGCCTCAAAGACGGGTGCAAATTGGCGGCAAGGGCCACACCAAGGCGCCCAAAAGTCGATGATTAGAGGTTTGTCGCCATCAATGGCTTCTTGGAAGGTTTCCTGGGTAAGATCCACGGTGCTCATAAATGCCATCCTAAAAAAAGAAACGGCTAATGTATCATTAGCCGTTATGAAAAAATGTTGTTCTGAGCCTAGTGTAACGCGTTTTAATCTGGATAAAAAGCGTATTTACTGACAAAGAGCACAGCCACAATAATGGTTGCTAAGTGCAAGTCTTTCCATTTGCCGGTAAAGAACTTTAGAACGACATAACTAATAAATCCGAAAGCTAAACCGTTAGCAATGGAATAAGTAAATGGCATGGCCAGGGCGGTCAATGCTGCAGGGGCAGCTTCGGTGACGTCTTGCCATTCGACTTCTACTACTTCACGGAGCATGATACCTGCGACATAAAGCAAAGCTGGGGCAGTAGCATAACCCGGAACCACACCTGCTAAAGGCGAAAAGAATAGAGCAAATAGAAACAACACTGCGACGGTGAGTGCGGTCAAGCCTGTGCGCCCACCAGCCTGTACACCAGAAGCACTCTCAACATATGCGGTCGTGCTGCTGGTACCGATAACCGAACCTGCTACGATTGCTGTACTGTCAGCAAACAAAGCGCGACCTAAACGGCCCGGGTTTTTTTCGTCAATAAGGTTGGCACGTTTGGCAACCCCCAGCAAAGTGCCAGTGGCATCAAATACCTCTACTAGTACAAGCACCAATACGACGTGAACAATACCGACATTGAGTGCACCAATAATATCTAACTGCATGAATGTGGGGGCAATGCTTGGGGGCATCGAAACTAGTCCCTGATAACTGGTATGGCCAGTGATCATTGAAAGGACGGTCACTGCAAGGATACCAATAAGGATGGCACCGCGGATGCGCAATGCGTCTAAAACGGCGATTACAAAAAAGCCAAAAATGGCAAACAAGGCTTGATGCGAGGTGAGGTTGCCAATGCCCACATGAGTGGCTGGATTGCCTACTACAATGCCGCTATTAATCATCGCTATCAGGCCCAGGAATAGGCCAATACCCGCTGCGATGGCTGAGCGTAATGATTTGGGTATGCCTGCAATGATCCAACTACGGGCACCTGTGGCGGTCAGTAAAATAAAAATAACCCCAGAAATAAAAACTGCTCCTAGCGCTTGCTGCCAGGTAAAACCAAGTGCACCTACTACGGTAAAGGCAAAAAATGCATTTAAGCCCATCCCGGGGGCCAGCCCTATTGGCCAATTGGCAACCAGTGCCATGGTGGCTGTCCCTACTACTGCGGCCAAACAGGTAGCGACAAAAATAGCACCACGATCCATGCCTGTGGAAGAGAGAATATCCGGATTAACAAAAATAATATAAGACATGGTAAGGAAGGTCGTAATGCCTGCCAGAACCTCGGTCTTAACATTGGTATTGTGTTCGCTCAAGCGGAAAAGCCTTTCCAGCATCGGAAGTCCTTTGATTCGTGTTAAAGTGACGAGAGGTATGGTTAAAAGGGCGTTCGAATATATTTGCGCCCGAGAATAATTAGGCAATTGTACATAAATTAGCGCAAAAAAATGAATGTTTTAGGGATCGAGAGTTCTTGTGATGAAACAGGTGTGGCTATTGTCCATACCGAGTCAGGATTGCGGGCTCATGCATTGCATAGCCAAATAAAAATGCACCAAGAATATGGTGGAGTAGTTCCCGAGCTTGCTTCACGTGATCACATACGACGTATGTTGCCTCTAATACAGCAGTGCCTGGACGAGGCCACAATAACCATGGACGAAATTGACTACGTGGCTTACACGGCAGGGCCAGGCTTGGCGGGTGCGTTATTAGTTGGGGGCAGTGTTGCCAATGCGCTTGCTTGGTCGTTGCAAAAGCCAGTCATTCCAATTCATCACCTAGAAGGGCATTTACTGTCGCCCTTAATGAGTGAACCCATTCCCGACTTTCCGTTTGTGGCTTTATTGGTCTCTGGGGGACACACCCAATTAATGAGGGTTGGGGGGGTCAATGATTATGTGTTGTTAGGTGAAACATTGGATGACGCTGCTGGTGAGGCATTTGATAAAACAGCAAAATTACTGGGTCTGCCTTATCCGGGTGGGCCTGCGCTGGCGGCACTGGCCGAAAAAGGACGCCCAGATGCCATTCAGTTACCCCGACCTATGTTGCACAGCAAGGACCTGGATTTTAGTTTTAGTGGTCTTAAAACAGCAGTTCTCACACGTTTGCGCACCGCCAAAGCCAATGGAGAACTAACAGAGCAATACCGCGCTGATTGTGCAGCAGCCACCGAACAAGCCATTGTAGATGTATTGATAGCGAAAACCATAGCAGCCACCCAGCAAGCTGGAGTCGAACGGCTTGTCATTGCCGGTGGTGTCGGGGCTAACAAAAAATTACGCCAGCAACTCAAAGAGGCCGCATTACAAAAGGGTCTCTCGGTGTATTACCCACCCATTGAGTTATGTACTGATAATGGGGCTATGATTGCCTATGCGGCTGCTATGCGTTTAAAGCATGGTTTAGTGGCGCAGGATAATATGGATTATGGTTTTAGCGTGCGTGCGCGTTGGCCATTAAGCGAATTAACGGCGCGGGTTGCGTGAAACACGGCGTGGGGACGATTTCTGACCAATTTTGCTTTCAGTTCCTGTGAGTAAGCGCTGGATATTAGCTTTGTGTCGGGTTAACAACACAACAGCGATTACGATAATGGCAATGCCTTGGGACTGACTTCCAGCCCACAAATGACCTGCTCCTAATACATAAATGACAGGTATAAAGAGGGCTGTGATGATTGCAGACAAAGATGAATACCGGCTCGTATAGGCAACCAATAGCCAGCATAGGGCCGCCAATACAGCTAATAATGGATGCAGTGCAGCCAACACCCCTAAGGCGGTTGCAACACCCTTGCCTCCTTTGAAGTTTAAAAATACAGGGTACAAATGCCCTATAAATACAGCAACACCAGCCCAAGCCGCAAATAGTGATGGGGCGTCTAACTGAGTGCCAACTGCTCTGGCTATCAAAACGGCAATGACACCTTTAAGTACATCGCCTAGCAGTGTCAGGCAGGCAGCGATCTTATTGCCGCTGCGCAGCACATTGGTTGCCCCTGGATTCTTGGAGCCAAATTGGCGAGGGTCAGGTAACCGCATGATTTTGCTAATGACAACAGCAAAAGGGATAGAGCCTATTAGATAAGCGCCGATAACTGTGAGCAAGAGTAGGGCTAATAAAATCACGATATTCGGTGGTTAATTACAAGTTAAAATGAAAAAACATTATAGTAACAAGCAGTACTAATTTCACTCGAAACAACAGGACCTCACAAGGTATCAATGAAAATCCTTATATCTAATGATGATGGTTATCATGCGCGTGGCATCGAAGCGCTCTATCAGGCATTAACGCCCTTGGCACAAACCATAGTCGTTGTTGCGCCTGAAACGAATTGCAGTGGGACTTCTAATGCATTGACTTTAAATCGCCCACTTAGTGTACAGCAAGCCAGTAATGGTTTTCACTTTGTAAATGGTACTCCATCTGATTGTGTGCATATTGCCTTGACTGGGTTGCTGGATTTTCGCCCAGATCTAATTGTTTCCGGAATCAATAATGGCGCCAATTTAGGTGACGATACGTTATACTCTGGTACAGTTGCCGCTGCTATGGAAGGCCACTTATTTGGCATCCCTGCTATTGCTTTTTCATTAGTGGAAAAAGGTTGGCGCTACTTGGACACCGCAGTAGCTGTCGCCACACAAATGGTCCAGCAGTCCATTAACGAACCTTTAGCAACTGGGACTTTGCTAAATGTTAATATACCTAATGTACCTTTACATGCGCTCAAATCGGCCGAGGTGACGCGTTTAGGAAAACGTCATCCTTCAGAACCAGTTATTAAAAGTACGACTCCTTACGGCGATCCTGTTTATTGGATCGGTCCAGTGGGCGGCATCTTGGATGCCGCACGGGGGACTGACTTTGGTGCTATCGAGAACTTGGCTGTCTCGGTCACGCCTTTACGTTTCGACCTGACTGCACATGAACAATTAGATACCATCACCCAGTGGGTGAAATCCCAATGAAAAAGAGATACCCCCGTCCACAATTTACCCAAGGCACTGTCAATCGATTTGGCCAGTCACGGATTGGCGGCGGACTGCAGGTACTCAACAGTAACGCACGAATTTTGCAGCCAGGTGAATTTACACCTCAACGACAGAAAATGAGTCAGCATTTTAATCAGGATAATATGGGCTTGAATTCTGCGCGGCTGCGCGCCATGATGGTCGAGCGCTTGCAGCAAGAAGGGATTGATGACGTGCGTGTACTCGATGCAATGAGACAAGTCCCACGCCATTACTTTGTTGATGAGGGGCTCGCCAGTCATGCTTATGAAAATGCGGCCTTGCCCATTGGTTTTCAGCAAACAATCTCTCAGCCTTGGATTGTGGCACGTATGATCAGCCTGATTTGTGAAGATCGCATTCCCCATAAGGTTTTAGAAATTGGTGCAGGTTGTGGTTATCAAGCAGCTGTTTTGGCACAGCTGGTGCCACAGGTGTATGCTATAGAACGCATTCATGGCCTCTATGAGATGGCAGTGCATAATATCCAACGTGCCCCCCACGCCGAGCGTATTCATCTGCATTACGGTGATGGGCTAGAGGGCTTGCCACAACACGCCCCTTTCCCTGCAATATTAGTGGCAGCAGCAGGGATGGATTTACCCAAAAGTTTATTGAAACAGCTTTCAATCGGTGGACGCTTGGTCGCCCCATTAGGCCAGGATAATCAGTATCTTGTTTTAATAGAGCGTACTGGCATCGATAGTTGGAGTAGAAAATCATTAGAACCCGTGCGATTCGTGCCACTTCGTGCGGGTATACAACCCTAAGTATTCAGGAGAGTCTCTATGCATCCTGCAGGCAAACTAGTATCTCTTGCTGCAAATGCAAAAACCATGACCTTAAGTGGGTCACGTCAATGGCTATTAATGACCGCAGTAGCTGTCAGCGCAGTGTTAGCTGGGTGTAGTTCGACAGACAAGCGTGCACCCATAACTGATCTCAGTGTGTCCCCTGATGAAACGATAGCGCAGGTAACTGAGTCAGACAGCAAAGAGTATACCGTGCAGCCAGGGGATACCCTGTATAAGATTGCACGTGAACATAATGCCAAGGTTCACGAAATCGCCCAAGCTAATCAAATCACTGACCCAAGTCAATTAAGTGTCGGCCAAACATTGGTTGTACCTGGAGCCGGGACGGCGCCTAGTTCTCCGCCGGATATTAGCAGTGGCAGTCAGGTTGTAGCCGCACCTGTAGACGTTGCTGGTAGCGAGTCACAAGCACAGGCCAAACCCGTAAAAACCCCCGAAGCTGACCAAACTAAAGCTGAATCAGATAAATCCGAAGAGGGCAGCAGCGCGCCACGTGCTAGTGATGCTGATCTGATTAAATGGGATTGGCCCAACCAAGGGAAAGTCATTAAAGAATTTACTCCTAGCAGCAAAGGCATTGATATTGCTGGACAGGTAGGTGATCCTGTTCTCGCGGCAGCAGATGGCAAAGTCATGTATGCCGGAAATGGTGTGCGCGGTTTGGGTAACCTGATTTTGCTGGGTCACAGCGATGGCTTTATCACTGCTTATGCGCATAATGACGAGTTACTTGTCAAAATGGGCGAGCAGGTCACAAAAGGTCAAAAGGTTGCGACTTTAGGTGAATCCGAGGCTGACTCTCCACGATTGCACTTTGAAATACGTCGTCGTGGGACCCCTGTTAACCCTATGTCCTATTTGCCTAAAAAATAATCAGCGCAGCAGTAAAACTTTATGAGCAACACGGTTTTAACTATTGAGTCTTTGGACTTGTCTGCGCAGGGTATTGCGCATGATGATGAGGGCAAGGTAGTCTTTGTCGAGGGCGCTTTACCCGGTGAAGAGGTGCAGGTGGAAGTTACACGTCGCCAGAAAAACTATAATAAAGCACGGGTTGTAGAGGTGATGCAGGCGTCTCCTCTACGAATAACTCCTAAATGTACTTATTTTGGCCAATGCGGTGGCTGTGTGATGCAGCATTTAGATCCCAACGCTCAAATTGCTATCAAGCAACGCGCGTTGGAAGACATGCTAAAGCATATTGGCAGAGTGCAGGCAGCTCAGATTTTGCCCCCTATTTATGGCGCTTTTTGGGGTTATCGCATGAAGGCTCGTTTTTCTGCTCGCTACGTGCCCAAAAAAGGGGGCATGTTGGTTGGTTTCCGCGAGCGCAATAGCCGATTCGTCATGGACATGCAGCATTGTCAGGTTGTCCCCGAGCATGTGTCTGCACTGTTGGTTCCTTTACGTTCTTTGCTTGAGAGCCTATCTGTAGCCCGAAGAGTTCCACAAATTGAATTGGCGGTTGGCGATGAGGACACTGTTTTAGTGCTTCGTCACCTTGAACCTTTGGCCGCTGATGACCTGGACAAGCTAAGACAATTTTCGCATGTCCACAATATTCAGTGGTGGTTGCAGCCCAAAGGGCCAGATACTGCACATCCATTAGATCCTGAGCAAGACGATCTTTTTTATTCGTTGCCTGAATATGATTTAAGAATGTATTTTAAACCGACGGATTTCACTCAGGTTAATCATGGTATTAACAGGGTATTAATTCGTCGTGCTCTTGGCTTATTAGACGTGCAGCCACATCACCGTGTGGCGGATTTATTTTGCGGATTGGGAAACTTTACTTTGCCTATCGCTCGCACCGCCCAGTCAGTCGTTGGGATAGAGGGCAGTGATGTGCTAATAGAACGTGCTACCGCAGCAGCACAAAAACATGGATTGGATAAACGCGCGTATTTTTCTGTATTGGACTTGTTCCAGATCGATGAAGATTGGCTACAGACATTGGGTTATTTTGATCGCATGTTGATTGATCCGCCACGTGACGGCGCTGTGGCGCTAGCCAAAGCAATTAGTGCGTTGCCCGTACAAGATCAACCCGAGCGCATCGTTTATGTGTCTTGCAACCCCTCTACCTTGGCGCGTGATGCAGGAATACTCACACATGTAGGTGGCTATCAACTACAAGCAGCGGGGGTTATTAATATGTTTCCGCATACTGCCCACATTGAATCTATAGCTGTTTTTAACAAAGGTATCCAAGAACGATTGAGCATTGATTAAAATCAATTCATTAATTGCATGGTTGTGTTGACCACTCTGTTTAGTTCCTTAAGTTCATTAAAACAGCCCCAAAAGTAAGAAAACTTTTGGGGCTGTTTTATTAATACGTTTGTAGCAATGGATGTCTATTAATTGTCCAAATCCTTTTGCAAAGATTTAATGAGTGCTTGAGCGGCCTCGTGGACCCGTTCGGGGGAGGTGCCACCAATATGATTGCGTGCAGCAACAGAGCCCTCGAGTGTGAGCACATCAAAAACATCTTCTTTGATGACTGAATGATAGGATTGCAATATCTCAAGGCTAAGATCAGCTATATCACATTGTTCATCAACACAGTGTTTAACCACGCTGGCGACTGTTTCATGCGCATCTCTAAAGGGAACCCCTTGTTTGACCAGATAATCTGCCAGATCGGTTGCAGTGGCAAAACCCTCTGCGGCTGCGCTGCGCATGGCTGATTTGTTGACACTGATACCAGCAACCATATCAACAAATATTTGCAGCGTATCGCGTACAGTATCAGCGGCGTCAAAAAGCCCTTCTTTGTCCTCTTGATTGTCTTTGTTATAGGCCAGAGGCTGGGCCTTCATTAGCATCAGTAAAGCTACCAGGTGACCGACGACGCGCCCTGTCTTGCCTCGTGCTAGCTCAGGTACATCTGGATTTTTCTTTTGAGGCATAATCGAGCTGCCAGTGCAAAAACGATCAGCCAAATCAATAAAACCAAATCGAGGGCTCATCCAGATTATGAGCTCTTCGGACAAGCGTGAAAGGTGCATCATAATAAGTGATGCAGCTGCGCAAAACTCAATGCTGAAATCACGATCTGAAACAGCATCTAAAGAATTGAGGCAAAGGCTGCTAAAGCCGAGCTCTTTGGCAACCATCACCCGGTCTATGGGAAAGCTGGTACCGGCTAAAGCCGCCGCCCCGAGGGGCAAGCGGTTAACGCGTCGGCGACAATCATTAAGGCGCTCTGTATCGCGTTTGAACATTTCTGCATAAGCCAGCAGATGATGCCCAAAAGTCACTGGCTGAGCCACCTGCAAATGAGTAAACCCTGGCATGATGGTGTCTGAATGCTCGAGTGCGAGCTCGGCCAAGCCTAACTGCAGCTGTTTGAGATAGTCTTGAATGACATCAATTTGGTCGCGGAGCCACAGGCGAATGTCTGTTGCTACCTGGTCATTACGCGAGCGTCCGGTGTGTAAGCGTTTGCCTGCATCACCAATCAAATCGACCAGTCTTTTTTCGACATTTAGGTGCACGTCCTCAAGATCCAAGGACCATTCAAAGCGATCCTCTTGGATTTCGGTAATAATAGTTTCAAGACCATGGATAATATCCTGTAAGTCTTGATTGCTTAGGATACCGATTTCAGTCAGCATTTTTGCATGAGCTAAAGAGCCTTCGATATCGTATTTGGCCAAGCGTTGGTCAAACTCAACTGAAGCGGTATAGCGTTTGACTAGCTCTGATACAGGCTCGCTAAAGCGTGCTGACCAAGCATGGGATTTTTTATCAAATTGACTGGTGGGTTTCGATGTGTTTTCTGTAGACATATTTTAAGTAAAGCAGGCAAAAAGTAATAAACTATGTGGGTTATATTAACGAGTCTTGGGCTGTGTGCCTAGTCATCATCTGCCTCTAATTTGCAGGGACAAATCAATAAGCCATGGAAACAAGCTTCTTTTTCGGGGATCATAGCGTTAAAAGCTGGCTACAGCAGTCAGTAGACGGGGTATTATTGCAGTTTTTCTTGGGGCTTTTGCTACTGGTTGCTGTCTTTATTGCCTTTAACTGGGCCAGCTCATACGTGATGGGTGTGGTCACGCGGCGTTTTTTACTCACCATCGGTAAAAAAGATTGGTTAGATATCATCCAGGCCTCAAGGGTGCGGCGTTATTTTGCCCGAGCATTATCTTTATATTTGCTTTCCGCAATGATTGACTGGCTACCATTAGGACCTTCTTTTGGTGAATTCCTCAGTCGATTAATCTTTGCTATTGCCACTTTTTATCTTTTACTATGCCTAAGCTCTTTATTGACAGTGGGTCACGAGATTTACGCACGTACGCCGCGTGCTCAGGTTAAATCTATAAAGGGCTACATAGAGGTTATCCGGATAGGCTTTTGGTTTATTGGGGCCATCATTTTGCTTTCCGTGATGATTAAAAAATCCCCCTTGCTGATGATCTCTGGGCTGGGAGCTTTGTCTGCCGTGCTTTTGCTGGTCTTCAAAGACACTCTTTTATCCTTGGTAGCCAGTGCGCAAATGAGCACGAATGATATGTTACGCATTGGAGACTGGATTCAGATGCCGCAGGCCGAAGCAGATGGTTTTGTAATTGATATTGCTCTGCATACTGTCAAAGTTCAAAATTGGGACAAAACGGTCACGACTATTCCGACCTATAAGCTATTTTCTGAAAGCTATAAAAATATGCGGCAAATGTTTGAGTCGGGGGGACGGCGTATTAAAAGAAGTCTAACCATTGATGCCACAACAGCGCGTTTTTTGACTGGAGATGAAATAGAGCAATTTAAACGCTTTGAAATCTTGCGCGACTACTTAGAACAAAAAGAGAAAGAAATCCAAGAAGATAATGCAAAGCTTATCGAACAGGGCGAGGACCCGGTAAATCAGCGCCGGTTAACAAATTTAGGGACGTTTAGAATGTATGCAACCCTGTATTTAGAACAAAACCAAGGGGTGCATCAAGATATGACAATGATGGTGCGCATGATGGAGCCAACCGCCGAAGGGATACCAGTAGAAATTTATTGTTTTACAAATGACACAGCCTGGGTCAATTATGAACGTATTCAAGGTGATATATTTGACCATTTAATAGCTATTTTGCCTGAAATGTCTTTGCGGTTGTATCAATCACCCTCAGGCCGTGATCTCACTCAAGGTATTGAGCATTTGCGCACAATCAGCGATGATTAGATGGTGTTTTCAAGTTGTATTAATAATAATGCGCATCGTATTGCACTGATTCATTCATGTGTTTGCATCGGCTAGCATTTAAACAAAATTGGTCTGTCATGAAATTAATTACTGCGATTATAAAACCCTTTAAGCTTGATGAGGTGCGTGAGGCGTTGACTGAATATGGTGTTTATGGAATCACCATTACCGAGGTTAAAGGCTTTGGCCGACAAAGAGGGCATACTGAGTTATATCGGGGGGCCGAGTACGTAGTTGATTTCTTACCCAAAATTAAAATAGAAGTAGCAGTGCAAGAAGAACGGGTTGATCAGGTTGTGCAACAAATAGTCCAAGCAGCGCGTACCGGCAAAATAGGCGATGGCAAGATTTTTGTTACTACTCTTGAACAAGTCATTAGGATTCGTACTGGCGAAGAAGGTGAGGCTGCCTTATAAGTAATAGATAGCTGGTTTAGCCTGAGCCAGTACTTTTTAGCTTGGGCCAGTATTTAATTAATACTCGGCTTTTATTAAGAACCTTCGGCAGCAATAATATGGTTTTGGTTATTGCGTTCGTATAGCCCTAATATCAGCAATAATAAAATAGTTACGCCGATGACTGGTAGGCTCCAAATATTAATGCCATCCCAACCATGTAGTGCCAATAAGCGGCCCGAAGAAAATGACGACACGGCAACACTACCAAAAACCAAAAAGTCATTTACTGCCTGTACTTTGTTGCGCTCTTGGGGGTGATAGCAGTCAGTCACCAACGTAGTAGCACCGATAAAACCAAAGTTCCAGCCCAGCCCCAATAAAATTAAGCTCGTCCAGAAATGCGCTACGCTTAGACCACTAAGTGCGCTAATACTGGCACCAGCAAATAGAATCATTCCAGTGATTGTGATAGTGATCTTTCCAAACCGGCGAATTAGATGACCGGTAAAAAAGCTGGGGCCAAACATCGCCAAGATATGCCATTGAATACCGAGTGTAGACTCACGCATTGTGTGCCCGTGATGCACCATCGCGAGTGGAGTAGCGGTCATCATAAAGCTCATCAGGCTATAGGCTACCATTCCAGCAATGATGGAAATGATTAGGCGTGGGTTGCGTAAAATAGTCCCTAAAGGTCGCCCGCCATGCTCTTCATGTTGTGGCTGCACGTGTAATGAATCTGTGCGTAACAGCCAAACTAGGGGCAAGGCCAAAGCAGCTAAAATAGCTTGGGCAAAGAAAGTCCCGGCAAAGGGCAAGTCAGGTATGATTTCAGCGGTATGTAAAATGACTTGGGCGGCTATTAGTGCGGCAGCTAGACCACCAATCATTACCCACGAAATAGCGCGTGGTCGTAAGGCAGCGCTGACACTATCTGCAGCGGCAAAGCGATAGCTTTGTACATAAGATGAATAAAAACCGGCGATGACGGTACCAAAACAAAAAATTAGAAATGAAGCCTTGGCAATGCCGGTAAATGCTGTAAGCCCACCTATAATGCCTAACAGAGAGCCGATAAAGTAGCCACCCCGACGGCCCAGCTTCCTCATGATCCAAGCCGCAGGCAAAATCCCAATGGCCATACCCATGTTAAATAGGCTTACCGGCAGCGTGGCAATTTTTTCGTTGTGTGACAGGGCCTCGCCAACGAGTCCGCCCAATGCTACAACAACAGCGGGGTTAGCACCCCCCAGTGCTTGTAATCCAGACAGGAGTATGGTGTTGCGACGAACTTCGCCAGTCAATGCAGGTTGGGTCATGATAGGGTCTATATTGGAAAGAGTAAAATACTTAAAACAAAAAGCTATTATAGATTTCTGCTTATAATTGTCAGCTACTTCGTACACAGTATAGAGACACTGTGATTTTTAAGGCCATATATGACAGATTTAATTCGTGTTTCTAAATTAATGGCAGACCGAGGGTTATGTTCCAGGCGCGAGGCCGATGAGCTAATTCGACGCCAATGGGTCAAAGTTAACGGGCAGCCGGTAAGTTTGGGTGAGCGCGCTCAATCAAACGCTTCGATTACATTACATTCCAAAGCCAAAGAGCTGCTCAAGCAGCAAGTGACCATTTTGATTAATAAGCCTGTAGGCTTTGTGTCGGGTCAGGCTGAAAAAAATTATCGTCCTGCCTCTGTATTAATTACCCCGAATCGGCAATTTGTACCGTCTGCTCAACGCCAAGGGGCTCACCAGCGATTTCAACGCCAACATTTGCGCGGATTAGCTCCGGCGGGGCGCCTCGATATTGATTCTCAGGGGCTTTTGGTGCTGACCCAAGACGGACAGTTGGCACGTCGTTTGATCGGGGCCAATTCGACGATTGATAAGGAGTATCTCGTGCGCGTTAAAGGACGTTTGGACAAGACAGGTCTATCCTTATTGAATCATGGACTCAAACTTGACGGTCAAGCACTTAAGCCTGCTCACGTGCGTTGGCTTAATGAAGATCAGCTCCATTTTCGTTTGCGTGAGGGAAAGAAACGACAGATTCGTCGAATGTGCGAACTTGTCGGACTACAGGTAGTGGGGTTGAAAAGAGTACGCATCGGTCGCGTACGTTTGGGTGATTTACCCGAAGGCAGGTGGCGTTATTTACAAGCTAACGAGCAGTTTTGATGCTAATTAAGCAAGCCCGACACACCTCGTCAGGTTGTCGATTTAAATAATAAAGCGCTTGGCAGGCATAGCTTGTACTTATATGATGGTTCTTGTTTTACGGTCCTTAAGGGAAAGTGGGTGATTTCAAAAAAACGGATCTGGGCTTATCCCAGAATGATTGCACACCGAGGGGCAGGTCTACATGCGCCTGAGAACACGCTAGCAGCCATGCGTTATGGGGCTCACCACGGTTATCAGATGTTCGAATATGACGTTAAATTGAGCCGTGATGATGTACCTGTGTTGGTGCATGACGATACCCTCGACCGTACCTCCAACGCATCAGGACTAGTTAATGACTATAGCTTTGCTCAATTAAGTGAATATGATTTTGGTGCGTGGCATAGTCAGGATTATGTTGGAGAACCCGTGTTGACTTTGAGTGGGATGGCAAATTTCAGCATTCCTAATCAATTGCATAGCAACATCGAGATCAAGCCCAACCAGGGTTCTGAAAAACATACAGGGCATCAGGTTGCCCTCCAGGCACAAAGATTGTGGCGCCACGCTAGCCTGCCGCCTATTTTGTCGTCTTTTTCGATGTCTGCACTTGAGGCCGCGGCTCTTGCTGCACCTGAGTTGCCGCGTGCGTTATTGGTCGAACACGCACAAGAGGGGCCAGCACTCATACAGCAAATGCTTAGATTGCAGTGTATTGGTTTGAATATCGATTATCGATTATTGACCCCAGAATTACTTTCAGCCTGCCATTTAGAGGAGCTATTTGTTTGTGTTTGGACCGTTAATGACGCCCAGCTGATACAAAGATTATTTGCACAGGGTGTAGACGCAGTCATTACTGACGAGGTGCACTATAAACCTAACGGATTTGGCCCTGATGGCATGCTTTAAAAGCGCCGTCTCATTGCATCGTTATGGTAAACTTGCCTACTATTATTTTGCATATCCTTGTTAAAGGTCCTGTTAAAGGATGATCCATGTTTGATTTTATACGTACGCATCAGCGTATAGTGTTAGCAGTGCTCGTTATCTTGGTGTTGCCCTCATTTGTTTTTTTAGGGGTTAGTGGATACACCAATATGGTGACCAAGGACTCTGATCTTGCCAAGGTTGGGGACACTACCATTAGCGAGCAAGAGTTTGATGCTGTTCTTAGAAATCAGTTTGAAAATTTGCAAAGAAATCAGAGCGAGGAGTTTGACCCCGCTTTATTTGATCAACCCGAAGTGAGAAAGGCGCTATTGAATCGTTTGATTCAACGTCAACTATTGGTTGAATTGGCTCAGAAAGAGCATTTTAGCGCTTCTGATAACGCACTGCGAGAGCACATTTCTGCTTTGCCTGAATTGCAAGAGGACGGTGTTTTTTCTCCCGAACGTTATGAACAGGTGGTGCGTATGGTTGGGATGGATACCCAAGGCTTTGAACAAAGCCAACGCGCTGAGCTATCTTTAGCACGGGTGTTAGACCCCATACTCGATAGTGCATATTTGCCCAAACCTGTCCAAGAACTCATTATCAACACTATGATTGACGGACGAGTTGCACAAAAAAGTGCACAGCCGTTAACAGACGATTTACGCCAACAAGAGGTCAGCGAAGACGAAATCCAAGACTGGTATAAAGACCATCGCGACTCTTACGCAGTTCCTGACTATGTCAATGTTGAGTATGTTGTACTCAATGAAGATGCCGCGCGCGCTGCTGTACCAACCCCTGGTGAGGATGATTTACAGGATTATTACGAACAAAATAAAGATCGTTTTAGTAGCACCGGGCGGGCGCATATTGCCCACATACTGGTATCTTTAGCCCAAGGGGCAGATGAGCAGCAACGCGAACAGGCTCACGACCAGGCCCAAGAGCTCGCAGCTCAAGCACAGCAAGAGCCCGGGAGTTTTGCTGAGTTGGCCAAAGAGCATTCCCAGGATACGGGTAGCGCTAGCGAGGGTGGTGACTTGGGTTGGCTTAGTCAAGGCACTTTGCCTCAAGAATTAGACCAAGCTATTTTCAGCCTCAAGGTTGGTGAGATTTCTGATGTGATTGAGGGCGCTGACGGTTACCATATTTTTAAAATTGTAGATACTGAACCTGAGGAAATTCAAAGCTTTGCAGAGGTTCGCGAAAAGATTGTGGACGAGGTGGTTGAGCAACTGGCAGCTGATCAGTTTGCTGATATGGCGACCCAATTGACTGAAATCATCTACGAGCAAGCAGATTCATTAGAGCCTGCTGCTGATGCCTTGGATCTGCAATTACAAACAGCAACTGGATTGGGCCGCGAAGGTGCTTTGGATGCTCCTATTTTTGCTGATGATGCACACGCGGTGTACAAATTATCAGATGCCAGCTTTCTCGAGGACTCGCAGGTGCGGCGGGCTTTATTTGACCGCCAGTCTTTAAAGTCATTGGAAAATGCTGGAGTAATAGAAATTGCACCTGATTTGCTCGTGGCGGTACGCGCAACTGAGTATGTTCCTGCACACACCCCTGAGCTTGATGACTTAAAGGTTGTTGTACAAGAAGAACTACGTCACCACAAAGCACTCGAGGCCCTCAAAGAACAAGTCGATCAAGATATTGCAGCTTTGCGAGAAGGTAAAGAGTTAGAATTAGATTTCGGTGAGGCTGAAATGATTAGTCGCACCCAACCTCATAACCTTGACCGCGAGGCCCTTGACCAGATTTTGGCCACCTCCACAGATACTTTGCCTGCATATACCGCTGTTGCTGAGGACGATGGATATGCCATTTATAAAATAAACGAGGTAAAGAAAACGCAGCTTAGTGATTTGGACGAACGATTCTTGTTTACACAGGTCAAGCAGCTGTGGCAAGAAGCCCAAGAGGAAGCTCTCATGGCTGCATTGGCAGAGCAAATTGGTGTCGAAGAGCTACCAGGTATGGAACAGGTAATTTACACTGATGAAGACTTCTAACGCCTTTAGATTTTAAATTGTTATTTTATAGGGCCAGCACAGTTGTGCTGGCCATCTTTTCTATGGGTGAAAAATATAGGTAAGAATTGCCAGCTATAAATAAAAAATATGAAACACCATAGAATGGCGGCTAGCAAATTAATTGGCCACCAAAAAGGTAACAAGCTAAATAATCCGGCGGAAACCCGAATCAGACTGACCGTAAATAATCCAATAATTACAAACGGTAGCCAAACACGCTGCTCTAAATAAAGGCCTGAGTGTATGCGCCCAACGATACTAATTACGGTCAACACAAAAACCCCAAGCACTCCCACGAGCAACAGATGGCGTGCTGCAGCAGGAATGAGGGGGGCACCTAAATAAGCAGCTCCTAGAGCGCCATACCCAAGTGCCATGAGCACATATCCACTGTAGAGCATCAGACTATATCGTTGCATCAGGGGTCGGCCTATATGCCAGTCATTAAGCAAATTAAATATGCTTGCCATAGTTGCCAAAGCAACCCAACCAGTGACAGCATTTTTACCCAATAGATATTCTGCACTTGCGCAAAGAATAATTGAGCTGATCACCAGCTTTCGGCGTGGTAAACGAGCTAGATAGGGGCTGTGCTCGTTACGCTTATCCGTGGCTTGCATATGCAGCTTGCCATTTACTACATTCATAGATATTCGGCTAGCGGCCAATACAATCAAGATCATAAAAATATGTACCATCAGATATAGCCATAGATAAGCAGCGCCATCACGTAACAGAGCAACTAAAAATGCAAATTCTGTAGTTATCAAGGCCAGCAGTGTGAAAGCAAAACTACGATGCCGACCTTGGGCTTTTACAAAAATAGCGGGCAAAATGGTTTGTAAGAATAATCCCCAAAAAAGCAACGAGAAAATAATGACTGGGAACGCACTCCAATAAGCGGAAAAGAAATAACTGATACGAATACCAATCCAAAGCACAGTTAATAATGCTAGGCGCTCAGCAGTTAAAGAGGCAGTATCAGTAAATTCGGGAACTGCGGTAAGTAAAAAACCGATGGTGGCGGAGCCCGCAAAACCCATTAGCATTTCATGTCCATGCCATAATGCCCAACCACCAGTCATGGGTGCTTGGGATAGAATTTGATTGTTACCTAAAACCCAAACCCATAGTGCTAGAAAGGTCAAAGCAAAAACTAATGTCAATGCAAAAAAAGGCCTAAACCCGCAGATTAAAAGAGGCGCTCGAGAAAATGGCGAGGCGGTGCTTTTAGAATTGCTCATGAGTTCGTCTTTTGAAAAAAACTTTGCTGTATTTTTTCATTTTGTAAAAGCTCAGCAGTTTTTTGATATATCCAGCGATTGTTACGTTCGGAGTGTGGAGACGCGATGGCCAGTTGATGAATAATACGACCTGGTTGCGGGGCCATCACGCAAATTTGATCAGCCAATCGCACTGCCTCCATTAGGTCATGGGTGATCATCACTACAGTCATTTGCTGTAATTCGATATGCTGGCGTAGCAGCGCGTATAGCTCATGTTTTAATCCAATATCC
The DNA here is from genome assembly GCA_035301625.1 of Paenalcaligenes sp. GTDB lineage: Bacteria > Pseudomonadota > Gammaproteobacteria > Burkholderiales > Burkholderiaceae_B > Paenalcaligenes. The sequence continues at coordinate 5,776 of DATGTW010000070.1, read as the reverse complement.
AATGCGGAGAAAGGCTCATCCAAGAGCAGTAATTCAGGTTGAATAATGAGTGCGCGTGCCAAGGCAATGCGGCTTTGCATTCCCCCTGAAAGCTCATGCGGATATTTTTTTAAATCCTGACGAGCCAAACCCATTTTTAATCCAAATTCATTGCTGCGTTGTATCCTCTCAGCTTTGGGAACGCCAATGGCTTTAAGCCCTATTGCCATATTTGTTTCTGCCGATTTCCAAGGCATTAGACGGGGATCCTGGAACATTACAGCTAAAGGACCAAAGGGCTGCGTGATTTCACCAGTGTAGGAGGGCAGTAGACCCGCGAGTAAATGTAAAAGGGTGCTTTTGCCGCAGCCTGAAGGCCCAACTAGAGCCAGAGTCTGCCGTGCTGAAAGTTCAAAGCTAATCTGATCCAGTATGGTGTGCAGACCATAATTAAAACTAAGTTCCCGCACGATTAAACGTTTCATCTATGTTTTTCTCCGCGTTCACGCCAGCCCTCTACTTTTCGTTTAATAGGCTCTAGACATAAATATTCCAAAAGTAATAACGCGGACAATACCGTTACGACCCAAGCCAATGTGGTGCTGGTGTCTAATTGTGCACGCGAAACGGCTAGGGCCCCTCCAGCGCCATCCGAAGTGCTTAGTAGCTCTGCCATGACCACTACTTTCCAAGACGTCCCCAGCGCCGTTATCCAAGCGGGGAATAACCACGCCACCAGGTGCGGAAGGTAAAGATCAGTGAGTCGTGCGCGACGAGACAAACCAAAGACCTTGAATACAGCGAGTAAATCATTATCCAAGGTCAGTGTGCCTTGCATTGAAGCTGCAAAAACAATGGGGAAGCAAGCGATAAATACGGTAAAAATAACTGTTGCGTCCCCCATCCCAAACCAAATCATGGCCAAAACTAACCAAGCGATAGGTGGCATGCCTAAAAGTAAAGTGACTAAAGGGCGTGCCAGAATTGCAGCGGTCAGAGAAAGTCCAGCGATGAGCCCGCATGCAGTGCCCGCCAATAAAGCTAAAGCAAGACCGAGCAATGCACGTTGTGCGGTCAGAATAAGCTCGGGCCAAAGAACGGCATTTGACCACAACTCTTTTAATTGAGTTAACGTGCTTAATGGCCCAGGTAATATCAATGTGCCATAAATTTGTGCTAATGCTTCCCAAAAAGCAAAAAATAAAAACAAGCTGCCTATCGCTGCCCAGCCGCTCCATAAGTAAGCCAATAGGCTTCCCAAGAGGCGTGATCCCTTTTGCAGGATAATGGAGTAAGTACACCTGCAGTTTTTATTGTTAGCATTCATACTCAATAATTAGATAATAATGGGGTCTGCGTCGCACTTAGCACTAGGGTCTAGATGCTATTCCCTCATAAAACTCTTGTGGGGGCAGGGCATTTCCAAGGCTAGCGGCATTGTTTTCGTAAAGAACTTCGAAAAAGTCCTGGAGCTCGGTACGAGCGAGCTCGATGCGTGCATAATAAGGGTTTTGATGACGGATAGCGTCTTCGACGGCTTGCTCTGCAAGCATGGAAATAGCGGTTGAGACCTCAGCAGCACATTTTTGAGGGTGTTCATAGCACCATTGGTTTGCTGCTTCGTATTGATTTAAAAATGATTCGATCAGTAGCGGGTCTTTATCGTTGGGTTGGAATACTGCAATCCCTGCTTGCGGGATACGCGCAGCGGTATGCATCAATTGGCCCCATCGTTCTTGTAGATCAATACTGCGGTGTAGCTCGGGTGAGATTGCAGAAAGCGGAAAGGAATGGGTCTTGCGTAACGCCATGGAGACTGCGGGTTCGGCCAGTAATGCGTGATCCACACGGCGCGTAATCAACAGTTGCATGGCCTCAATAGGGGTAGCTGTATAGTGCAACTCGAGATCATTTCGACTGTCTAACCCCTCTTTATGCAACAGATGAGTTAACACAATGTCGGGCATATCAGCACGAAAAGGAACGGCCAGCCGCTCGTGCTTGAAGTCCTTTAGTGATTGCTTATCAGGATGTCTTGAGACTATCCACAAAGCCCCCCATTGCGAGATATTGAGTAGTTTTAGATCAACACCTTTGTTGTAGAGATTAGCCGCAACATTGGTAGGTAGAGCGATAAAATCAATATTGCCCTCAAGTGCCAGGGCACGCAGTTGATCCGGAGTAGTCCATATTTTAAATTCGACAGTCCATGGCAAAGCCAGATCATTATCCGGGTTCGCCATATGTATCAATGCGTTTGAGACACCGGCGGGTGGGCCTGCTACGGTTATTTTATTGGTTAAAGCGCCCTCAGCCGCCTGAACATTCGTAAAAATAACAAAAAGGCAGCATTGCACTATTAAAAGGCACAAAAAATGCCTCGAGTGGAGACGGCAACGCATGGCAACCTCGCGAGAGTACTACAAGTGAAAACTTATTTTACTCGAGCTAGCCATGGGTTCTGCAATGACCGTAGTAGCTTTGTGCCTATGAAGGGTTTGTTTGATTGACGTTAATGTCGATTGCCTTTTACGCGCACGATTTTTTGTACCTGGGGGATTTGTCGAATGGCTCGAATTACTTGAGCAAGATGATTGCGACTGTCAACCTGTACAGTTAGGTGTAGTTGTGCTGTAGCCTCGCCTTCTTCGGGCATTGTCAGGTGAATGATATTAGAATTGCTGTCGGTGATGGCTGCTGCCAAGCGACCCAAAACCCCGCGCTCGTTGAGTACAGTGACGTCCAGTCGAGTTGAAAGATGTCGTGCTGTATCGGTATCCCACACGACAGGAATCCACCGATCGGGTTCTTTATCATGCTGCCGTTGGGCAACTGAACATTCTGTCATGTGAACGACAAGCCCATGTCCTGCCTTGATGACACCGATAATTGCATCGCCAGGCAAAGGGCCACAGCATTGAGCCAGTTGTACAGCTTGACCCTCATTGCCATGTATGACAATGGGTGCTGATGAGATGGCGGTGTGCTCATCGACTGCAGCCGCAGTTGTTTCTACCAAGCTATGGTCAGGTGCCAAGCGACGCGCTACAACCGCAGCCAGACGTTTACCTAAACCTATATCAGCCAATAACTCTTCGCGAGAGTCTGCACCACTACCGCGCGCAAGCTTTCCCCAGGTGGGGTCATCATCGGTTGGCACTGCTACATTGAGCTCCGAAAAGGCTTTTTCCAGTAGCCGACGGCCAAACGCAACGGATTCTTCGTATTTTACTGTACGTAAATAATGTCGTATTTCAGAGCGGGCGCGGCCAGTACGAATATAATTTAACCACTCGACACTGGGTCGAGCAGCAGCTGAAGTGATGATTTCAACCAAATCACCGCTTTTGAGCTCGGTACGTAAAGACACGAAAGTGTCATTGACCTTGCATGCGACGGCTTGATTGCCGATATCGGTATGAATGCTGTATGCAAAATCAATTGGTGTAGCGCCACGAGGTAAAGAAATGATTTTGCCGCGCGGGGTAAATACATAAACAGCGTCAGGAAACAAATCAACCTTGACGTGCTCAAGGAATTCACTGGAATCCCCCGTCTGGCTCTGGATATCAAGCAGGGACTGTAGCCAACGGTGGGTGTTTTTCTGTAGATCGTTCAAAGAGACACCGTCAGCTTTGTATAGCCAGTGTGAAGCCACACCCTCTTCGGCAACATGATCCATCTCGTGCGTACGCAATTGAAATTCTACAGGCGTACCATAGGGGCCGATCAGAGTTGTGTGTAGGGATTGGTAACCGTTAATTTTAGGGATGGCGATGTAGTCTTTGAATTTTCCTGGAACGGGACGGTAGAGTTGATGGAGTGTCCCTAAAGCCAAATAGCATTCGGGCAGGGTGTGAACAATAATACGAAAACCGTAGATATCGAGTACATCAGAAAAAGTTTTCTTTTGCTCAACCATTTTGCGAAAAATACTATAGAGAGACTTTTCGCGCCCGACAATATCAGCCTCGATACCAGCTGCAGGCAAAGCCGATTTGACTGTCCTATGGATTTTGGTCAGCATTTCGCGTCTATTGCCGCGTGCTGCCAACAAGGCCTTACGTAAAACCTCGTATCGATTTGGGTAAATAGCCTTAAAACACCGATCCTGAAGTTCTCTATAAAGTGCATTTAAACCCAGGCGATGGGCGATGGGTGCATAGATATCAAGAGTTTCACGTGCGACACGGCGCCTTTTTTCTGGTTTGACGGCATCTAGAGTGCGCATATTGTGCAAACGGTCTGCCAGCTTGATGAGGATGACGCGCACATCTCGCGACATGGCGAGCAGCATCTTGCGGAAGCTTTCGGCTTGTTGTGAACTGCGAGAATCAAAATGCAAGCGCTCAAGCTTTGTCACCCCGTCGACGATTTCGGCTACATCAGTACCAAATTTCTCGGCGATTTCTTGTTTGCTGATGTCTTGGTCCTCGATGACGTCGTGTAGTAGCGCCGCCATGATGGATTCAGCATCTAGTCTCCAGCCGCCACAAATAGCTGCGACTGCGATAGGGTGTGTTATGTAGGGTTCACCGCTAGACCGAAATTGACCTAAATGAGCCTCATCGGCTAATTTGTACGCTTTCTTTATGCGCTCTAGATCCGCATCATCCAGATAGGGCTCAATCACCTTGACTAAAGGTTCGAGCGAAGCAATGGTATTTTTACGTTCACTTAGATCGGGCACACTGGCTAATTCAGTACGACGCCGTATACGTGGCCTTTTTTTCAGGGCGGCCAGCAGCCCAGAGGATGCATCACGGAGCGAAGAAAAAGCCATAGTATGTGCCCTTTTAGAAATCAGTTAGCAACAGGAAATACCCCTGATTAGGTAGGTACCTTGCGCAGCATCTCTAAACCGGTGGCACCTGTGGCAACCTCGCGTAGGGATGTCACGGTGGGTTTGTTTTTGGTTTCCAAACGAGGCTCGTGCCCTTGGGCGAGTTCGCGTGCGCGATAGGCTGCCACGAGGGTGAGGTCAAAACGGTTATCGATTTTTTGTAAACAATCTTCTACTGTAATTCTTGCCATAATGTAATTAACCTAGAAATTAAAATGTTATTGATCTGAGTCTTTCAAAGGGTCACTCAGGGTAATACCAAGCTGAGAAAATAATTGGGTGTGCCGTTGTATCTGGGCGCGGGTGCGCAATCGACTGGCTTGGATGATTGCCTGTAGCTCAGTGAGCGCAACATTAAAGTCTTGATTAATAATAACATATGGGAATTCGGTAACGCGCGCCATTTCGCCACCTGCTGCAAGTAAACGACGTGTAATAACGGATTCAGAGTCTTGGCCCCGTTTGCGTAATCGCTGCTCTAATGCCTCTATAGAGGGCGGCAAAATAAAAATACCAATCGCATCCGGAAAAAAACGTCTGACCTGGCGAGCACCTTGCCAGTCAATTTCTAGAATGACGTCTTTACCAACTCGTAATTGCTCCAGGATAGGACGGGCTGGAGTACCATAGTAGTTGCCATGCACAAAGGCCCATTCGAGGAGTTCATTTTTTTCTTGTAAGCCTTCGAATTCAGTTTCACTGACAAAAAAATAATGCTCTGCGTCGTTCTCTCCAGGACGTGGCGAACGCGTGGTGCAAGAAATCGAGAGTTGCAGCTGTGAATCCTTTGCTAATAGGGCATTAACCAGGCTTGATTTACCGGCACCGCTGGGCGCCGCAACAATAATAACATTACCGATTGTTTCTTTGGCTTGTGAGGCGATGGTGTGGGTATCCATGATGGTTTAGACCTCGAAAGCAACTACGACGGGGGTATGATCCGACGGGCGTTCG
>DATGTW010000069.1:0-7168 GCA_035301625.1 Paenalcaligenes sp. | reverse complement strand
CGTCTGCGCCCCGGTGGCATCACGATATACAAATCGGCGGGCTCAGCCTGCCAATCATCCAGCATCGGCACCAACGCCCCCGAACGTAAATCATCCGCCACCAAAAACTCGGGTAACATCGTCATCCCCAAACCTGCCCGTAAAGCGGGCAACATCGCATTGGCATTATTGACACGCATTACCGGCTCGGGCAGAGCCTGCACATAACGCCCCTTGTCTGGGTGCATAAAATGCCACTGCATCCCACGACGATGATAGACATACATCAAAATACGATGCGCCAATAATTCCTTGGGATGCTTTAACACCCCATACTGCTCGACATAAGCAGGTGCCGCCACCAACACCGTCCGAATCTCGCAGCAATGCCGCGCCAGCAAAGTAGAATCCTCTAGACGACTGATCCGCAACGCCAAATCAAAACGCTCGGCCACAATATCCACAAAACTATCATCAAAATGGATATTCAATTCAACCTCAGGGTGTCTTTCCATAAACGCCGGCAGCAACGGTGCCAAGCTGGAAATCCCAAAAGACATCGGCGCAGACACCCGCACCACCCCTGACAACTGGCCTACCTGCTCGGCAATCTCGGACTCTATTTCCGTACCCTGATCCAACAACTCCTGAGCTTGCTCTAGCACCGCCTCGCCTGTATTGGTCAACGTCATCTGCCGAGACGTTCGATGAAACAAAGTACTATCGCTACGTTCCTCCAAACGCGCAATCGCCTTAGACACTGTCGCCTGTGACAAACCCAAGCGCTGCGCTGCTTGCGCAAAAGAACCCTCATTGGCCACCGTCGCAAAAATCGCCCAAGCCTCGAAATCCGGGAGTTTTTTCATATCAAGACCACCCTTTTATATAAACACCATCTTAATAAATGGAAAGGCTGTTATTCACTTTCTTGTATTCTCAAACAGCCCCCTACCCCCTACACTGAAAACATCATCAATACACAGACAAATAGGTGCCCACAATGATAGAACGCAGACCCTTTAACCAACTGGGCCAAACCAAAATTGATTGGCTGCATGCCCGTCACCATTTTTCTTTTGGCCAATACCGCAACCCAGCGCGCGATCACTGGGGGACCCTGCGCGTCTGGAACGATGACATCATCCAGCCCCACCAAGGCTTTCCCCCGCACCCACACGACAACATGGAAATCATCACCTATGTGCAAAGCGGAGCGATCAGTCATAAAGACAGCCTGGGCAACAGTGGCCGCACCGAAGCCGGCGACGTCCAAGTCATGAGCGCAGGCACAGGCATCACCCACTCTGAATATAACCACGAAAGCGAAGAAACCCAACTGTTTCAAATATGGATATTTCCCGAGATGCGTAACCAGCCTCCCTCCTGGGGCACGCGACGCTTTCCGCAGCAAGAGCGATCAGGACAATTCACCGTCCTCGCCAGTGGCTTTGACACAGACGCCGACGCCCTGCCCATCCGGACACCCTCACGCGTACTGGGGGCCACTGTAGAAAAAGGCCAAACCATTGTCTATGAGTTTGACAGCCCTGACCGCTACGGATATTTGGTACCAGCCCAAGGGGTTATCACCGTCAACGGTGTCGAAATCAATACCCGCGACGGCGCGGCCATCACCGGCGAAAGCCGTATCGAAGTACACGCCTTGGAAACCGCAGAAATCGTACTGGTTGATACCCCTGCATTAGACCGTACATAAATATTTTCAAAATACTCGTAAAAATAGCGCCAACAGCCGCGAAAGCGGCTGAATGGCCACACCTAAATTCCACTTATTTTATTCATTGATTATTTTAAATTTAAAAGTAGAAAACAATGGCAACAAACTTTCTTTCCGCACTCAAAAAAAGACGCAGCCAATACGCTTTAGGCAAAAACATCAGCCAAAGCCCCGACGAAATCCGCGCCCTCATCACAGAGACCATGCGCCACACCCCATCAGCATTCCACTCACAAAGCTCACGAGCTGTAATCCTTTTTGGCGATGAAAACGTCGAATTCTGGACGCTCATCGAAAACCACCTGCGTGACATGGTCCCTGCTGAAAACTTTGGCCCCACCGAAGAAAAACTACGCAGCTTTGCAGCCGGCGTAGGCACCGTCCTGTTTTTCGAAGACATGGGCCCAGTCACAGACCTACAAGAACGCTTTGCCCTATACGCAGAGCACTTCCCCACCTGGTCCGAACACGCCAGCGGCATGGCCCAATTTGCCGTCTGGACAGCCTTGGCCACAGCCAATATCGGCGCCAGCCTGCAACACTATATCCCCTTTGCTGACGAAGCTATCCGTGAACGCTGGAACATCCCTAACCAATGGGTGCTGCGCGCTCAAATGCCCTTTGGATCCGTCGAGGGTGAGCCCATGGAAAAAACCTTCATCGAAGACGACGAACGCATCAAGGTGTTTGGGTAACCTACCGGGTATCTAAAGCGAGCTGCTGCTTGCCGGCCTGCGAGCGTTGTTTCTTCAATGTCTCGCTAGCGCTCGAAGCATTTCCAAAACAGCGCTCTCCGACCGTCTTAGAGTTCGTGGATTCTGTATCAGCGAGTTTCTGTACGTCGCTCTGCAGGAGTTATTTTTCGATATCTCGCTGCGCTCGGAACATCTTCAAAATAGCTCCTTTTGAGCGTCTTGGATCTGTAGCCTGTGCAGCAGTGAGCTTTTTGTAGCCATGCCCCAAAAAGGGCTACGAGCATTTCGAGCGAAGCTACCAATGCTGCGTGCAGGTGAAGGCACGTAAGAAGTTTGTGTGTGGGCTTCGCAGTGAGCGTTAGCGAACAAGGTCCCGAGAAAACTTCGTTACGATGCCTGTCATGCTTCAAATTGGTAATTTTTTAACCAGGTCGCCCATCAGTGCGTGTGGTCCATAAGGGCACGGTGTAAAGAGCCACAAACCACAGGTAGGCGACGATGCAAAGCAATAGGCTTAGCTGGTAAGAGGTCGCAGCAAATCCTGGCCAGATCCATAGTAAGGGTCCGCGGACGAGTGCTGCTACAAAGATTGCGATGAGCATCCAGGTGAGGCCGGGCAGTGCTTTGATGGGGCGTCCTGTGTGGCCTAGGCTGACCCGGGCGGTCATGGCCAAGATGATGCCCAGAATGCCGCCTATGGTCAGTACGTGCAGGGCGTTATCCACGGGGACTAGGTTGCCTAGCGAGAGTAGCCATAGGAATGCACCAAAGATGACGAATAAGTAACTGATGTGCAATCCCCATAGCAGGGGTTCGTGCCAGCAGTGATTCAGCTTCCATGCACTCCAGCGCCAGAGGTTGAATACGACGGTCAGGGTCAGTAGCAGGCCGAGCAGCATTTTTGGGATAGGTACGCCAAATAGGCCTATTAAAAATAGGATATTAATGCCCAGAGCGCTGCCCAGTATGGTCATTTCACGCCATTTGGCTGGGGTTTCAATTTGTACGCCCACTGCACGTGAGGTGAAAAAAGGTATGACGCGGCCACCTAATAAAATAATCAGGTTGAGGACCACCCAGACGGCTAGGTAGCTACTGCGTTCGACCAGTGCGCTGTTTTGGTTGATTGCTCCGAGGTGCTGTCCGATATTGGCTGCGGTAAATATCAACAATACAGGCGCAAAGATTAGGTTTCGCCAGCGTTTGGATTGGATGACCCATTTACCCATGATAATTGCGACGATGGGTAAAAAGGCGACATCTAATGCCATAAGTACATAGGCATTGATGTTCATTGGGAAAAGTATAAAAAAACGGGCCAGTATCCAGAGTCCTGCCAGGGCCCAAAGTGAGGGTCCACTGAGGCTGGGTATGCCAGTCCAGTTTTGTACGGCAGTTAAAAGAAACCCAACGATGATTGCTGCAGCAAAGCCAAATATCATTTCGTGTTGGTGCCACCAAATCATGCCACCGTGTGGGGAAACCAACAGATTGCCTTGCCAAAATGCGGCCCAGAGGGCGAAGGATATTAATAAGAAGACGGCACCCAACCAAAAAAATGGTCTGAACGCCAGCCCTGTTTTGAAAGCAAAACCAATACCGGGTTGCTTGGTTTGTGTGCTGCTTGACTGGAGAGGAATCATGCTGCGCCTCTTATAGCTATTGGCTGGTGGTATATGCAAGACATACACCGCTGTAACGAATTCTTTTAGGGATAGGCCCCGAGACAGTGTTCTGCAACACACCCACATCGTACATTTTCGGTTGCATGAGCGCTGTCCGCAGGGCTTTTCCACTAGGAGATACACTTAACATGAGTTTCGCACTCATGTTTATACTTATAACATGTTAGCTTTCCAATGTTAATATACATTTAATACTACTGTGGGACTTAAACGGCGATGCAACTAACACAACATACTGATTATGCATTTCGGGTTTTGCTCTATAACCTAGCCCACCCAGAGCGCTTGGTGACGATTACCGAAATTGCCACTTTTTATGATATTTCTCGTAGTCACTTGGCCAAAGTGGTGGCTAATCTGACGCAGCACGGATATTTGATTGGCGTGCGCGGGCAAAAAGGTGGACTCAAACTCGGCAAAGCACCCGAAGAGATCAATTTGGGTGTGCTCGTGAACGAGTTTGAGCCTTTGCAGATCGCGGAATGTTTTGATGAAAACAATCAATGCGTGATTAGCCCGACATGCAAGCTCAAGGGCGTGCTGTATGAGGCTAAAAAGGCTTTTATCGACACGCTACATGCCTATACACTCGCAGACATCGCGCTGACCAGCGATCAATTACAAAGTGCCCATCATCAAAGTACGCATGTGATTTCTTTTCAAACGGCTGATGAATAAAGGTTTATTTATCTCATAAAGCACCATTAATCACCCATCGAGTTTATCCATGAGTCAATCTGCTGCACCTATTCCTTTAACCCCGCGCGTCGGGGTTTCTGCTTTTTTAGAGCACGAGGGCCAGGTACTTTTAATCGAGCGCGGTCAGCCCCCTAATCAGGGTCAGCTTGCTTTTCCAGGGGGTAAACTCAAATGGGGCGAGACGCTGACAGATGCGGTGGTGCGCGAGCTTTACGAAGAGACGCAGGTGACGGCACGGGCGATCGAGCTTATCGAGGCCGTGAATGTTTTTGCACGCGATGAGCAACAAAACATCATCCGACATTTCGTCGTGTTGTGCTTCCGTTGTGAATGGCTTAGCGGGCAGCCAGTGGCCAGTGATGATGCCCAAGCTGTGCATTGGCTATCACCGAACGAGGTTTTACAACGTAGTGATGTCAGCCCTGGGGTGCACCAAGTACTGCGCACGGTAGATTTAAGCTAAATCAATCCCTTTTAAGCCTGCGCCCCCTACAATGGTGGCTGCTATTATTTTGCCGTTATTTTTTGAATAAAAACCATCCCACTATGAATACAGATGTCACCATTATCGGTGCTGGTCCAACAGGTCTAAGCTTGGCCTATGCCTTGGCTGAAGCTGGTTTACAGGTCACTTTGTTGGAGCGCCAGCCTTTAGAGCAGTTGCAAAACCCTACTTTTGATGGTCGTGAGATCGCCTTGACCCATGAATCTCAACGGCTGCTGCAGCAGTGGGGCTTGTGGGCACATATTCCCCAAGAGGAAATTTCCAATTTACGCCATGCGCGTGTCATGGATGGCTCTTTGACCCAAGGGATGTTTATAGAGGCCTCCTTGGGCGGGCAATCGCAACTGGGATGGTTTGTGCCTAATTATCTCATTCGCAAGGCAGGCTATTTACAAATTGCAGACCACCCCAATGTAGATCTGCGTACCGAGGCCGCAGTGACGGCAACCACCACGTCCCCACAACAGGCAACAGTGACCCTAGCAGACGGTGAGCAGATTCATAGTCAGTTACTGGTCGCAGCAGATAGTCGATTCTCCGAGACCCGCCGTGCCCTGGGGATCGCCTCGCCAATGATTGATTACGGAAGAAGCATGATGGTTTTCAGGGCTGAACATACCGTGCCCCATGAACATATTGCCTGGGAATGGTTTGGCTATGGGCAAACGCGGGCATTACTACCGTTAAATGGCAATCGTTCTTCAGTGGTGCTAACCCTGCCACACCACGAGATGCAACAACTCAACGCCTTGGAGGATGAGGCCTTTAATCAAAGCATTACCGAGCGTTATGAGCATCGCTTGGGTGAAATGCGCCGCATCAGCGAGCGCACCGTGTACCCTCTGGTAGGCACCTACGCCTCGCGCTTTCATGCACAACGCTTTGCGCTGATCGGTGATGCCGCTGTAGGCATGCATCCGGTCACAGCGCACGGGTTTAACTTGGGCATTCTCAGCGTCAAGCATTTAGCCAAACGGGTGATCAACGCGCACCGCCGTGGCCAGGATTTCAGTACACTGCATGTCCTGCGTGCCTATACTCGCGAGCATCGATTGAGCTCATTGCCCTTATTTGCAGCCACTAATTTTATAGTCTCTCTGTATACCAACGACAGAGCCCGCCTGCCTCGACAGGCTCTGCTACAGATAGCCAATAAAGTAGTGCCCTTTAAAAAGCTGGTGGCTACCCGACTGACCGGGTGATACCCAAACTGCTCTGATACTGCTTACATGCCTCACCCATCCTCTTCCTCTTGGGTCTCGATCCCAAACAAATAAAGCTCATCCTCTTGGAGCGAATCCCACGGTAAGAGCTCTGATTCTTTTGGTGGGGTCAACACAAGCTCTTTGGGATCAATGGGTCGAATATCCACGACCTCTACGTAGAAACTCATCTTGATGCCTTCTATGTAGGTGGTTTCCGCTCGCCGTAAAGGGTATCCAGGCAAAGTGACCCCTTTGAGCTTATCAAACCAAACAGGCAACTCGGGGGCTACCCAATAAACACTCCCAGTGCCACCATCCGATTGCGTGCTTTCATCTCCCCCAATACGGGCTTCTTTAACCTCAAAACCCAAGATAGGGCTTTGTGGCTCAGACATGACCTCATACACCGGCCACTGACTGCTGCCCTCTTCTTCGTCCAAGAAATCATTCTGATACTGCTCAAAATTAAAGAAATAAGCAGAGTCTTCGCCACTGTAATAAATAAACAGCCGATCCGATGGCCTGTCGTAAATTGAATTTTGCCCACCCTCATCAAATTCAAAGTGGTTGTAAACCTCATCTGAAAAGCGTTCGATTACTTTTCTGTTTTCCAACGATTTATTCAGCTCTTCTATCTCTTCGATCTGGTAATCGGGGACGGC
>DATGTW010000068.1:0-2624 GCA_035301625.1 Paenalcaligenes sp. | reverse complement strand
CTGGAGGGCATGGTGCGATCCTTGAGCCTATTTGGTGAGGCTCAGTTAGGGGTTGAGGAAATCGCTGATGCGCAGCAGGATATCATCCAAGAGCCAGCCATCCTGCGCTACTTCTACGAGGTGCGCATGTTGGAATACAGTGCCGAGACAGCCGCCCATCGTAACCGTCAGGCCATCGAGGTGATTCAACGTCATGGGGTGGAGGGTGCGGCTGCGCCGATGCTGGCTGAGTTATACGAGTGCCTGGATATTCAGGCGTTGGCCAAACGCATTTATTTGGATATGGGGCAGGCGCAGATTATCGCCGAGTCCATTTATGGGTTGCAGCAGTTGGCCCAGCAGCATGAGTTTACAGTCGGGCAGCTGCACCAATGGATGACCCAGGCTGATGCTTTTATTGATCGTGGGGTTTGTTATGTGCCCAGCGCAGGGAGCACGCGACGCCCTGCTCATGTGTTGTCATTATTGTGTGCGGCTCAGGCCAAGGGCACTGAATTTGCGCATGTGTTTTTACCTTTTTTGGCCCAAGGCGAGTTCCCGCGGGTGCAGCAGCCCACGATTAATGAGGAAAATCTATTTTATGTTGCCTGCACGCGGGCGCAGCAGTCGCTGACTTTGTTTGTGCCCCAAGAAGAGCGCGAGCACAGTCCTTTTGTGCAGCAGTTACAGGTCGCCGCCTCGCAGGCCCCTGCGCGCGAGCAATTACACTGGCTGCAACAACGTTTAGAGCGTTTGCAACGGGCGGCGCAGGCACCGCAGGCCAGCGGGCCCAGTACTGCGACCCGTGGAAGTGAGGGGCAACTACGTGAACCCAGTCCGGACAGAGCAGGGGGCGCAATCGGCCGTGCAGCAGCTACCAAGAGCAGTAGCACGGGTGTGCAGCGTATTTATTTGCAGGTCCCTTTTGCGGAAAAAGACGAGGCCAAAGCCCTGGGGGCATATTGGGATCCCCAAGCGCGGTTGTGGTATATCCCGCCCGGGGTGCCTACAGGGCCGCTATTGCAGCGTTGGCCCCGTAGTGCTCCTAAAAACTGATTAAAAATAATTAAATGCGTTGGCGCTCGATATTGGCGTCCGTGTTTTCGCTAGATGCCTCGTGTGCTGCCCACGTCATGCCAACGGGGTGCGCGGGGTTAATCACGCTGATATTGCTGGATGATTTGCTCTGCCAGTGCGATGACCGGGGCGTCGACCATTTTGCCATCGACTGAAAAAGCGGCGCCCTGGTGTTTTTTATTTGCCTCGATGACACGTTGTGCCCAGTCATGCTCTGCAGCAGAGGGCATGAACCCGCGGTTAACGCCTTCGACTTGGCGAGGATGAATACAGAGCTTGGCTCCAAAGCCGTAGGCGCGTGCTTGCTGGACGGATTGTTCTAAAAGTACGGTATCCGTGGTTGATGGGGTGACCCCGTCCACGGGGGCTTCTAATCCCGCCAAGCGTGATGCCAGGGTGAGCTCGGCCCTAAAAGCATTGAGCTGCGTTTCCAGTGGGTCACATTTCATGTCCAAATCGAGCTGGAAATCCAGCGTTCCAAACATCAAGCGGTCGACGCCATCCAGGGTGCTGAGTAAACGTGCATGGGCCAGGCCGACCGCGGTTTCAATGAGCAGGGCCAGCTGAGTACGTTTGGGTTTGAGGGTGACGACCTGCTCGACATCGTAGGTGTTTTCGGCTTTGGGGACAACCCATCCCCCGAGATGAAACTCGCTGAGAGCGTCCATATCATCATGGCCCCAAGGGCTGTTCAAGGGGTTGATACGCACCCAGATGCGTTTCAGTAGACTTTCATCTTCTGTGCTTTGCTCTTCAAGCCAATCACACAGGGCGTCTCGAGCCACTGCTTTGGCGTCGATGGCAACGGCATCTTCGAGATCAATAATGACGGCATCGGCCTGGGTGTCGAGGGCTTTTTCAAAACGATCCACCCGACTGGCGGGCACAAAGAGAAAGGAACGAATACTGGCCATGGTTTTCCTTTATTAAATAACCTCGCGGTCACGCAATTGAGCAATGATATCAGCCTCATATCCTAACTGTTCAAGGATGGTTTCGCTATGCTCGCCTAATGCGGGAACGGGGTCCATGCGGTATTCAAATGAACTATGTACGCCTGGAGGCAGCAAGGCAGGCAGGGTACCAATGGGGGATTCGATATGAGTCCAGCGTTGACGAGCCTGTAGTTGGGGGTGCTGCCAGAGGTCTTGCATGCTGTTCAAATTACCGTTGGCAATGCCGGCTTTTTCCAAACGTTGGATAACCTCGGCAATACGCAAATCTGCAAAGGCTTGGTGGATAATTTCATCCAGTTGCTCGCGGTTTTGACTGCGCTTGCTGTTGTCATCAAAACGCGGATCAGTGGTGAGATCGGGCTGCTGCAGGACTTCTTCACAGAAGGTTTTCCATTCGCGTTCGTTTTGCAGGCCCAGGATGACTGAACGTCCGTCACCTGCAGTGAAAGGACCATATGGGTAAATGGCCGCGTGACTAGCACCTGCACGAGCAGGGGGTTGAGCACCTTTGTAGCTGTAATACAAGGGAAAGCCCATCCATTCGGCCAAGGCCTCGAGCATGGAAACCTCGATGCGACCGCCTTTGTTGGTTTTATGGCGTTGCAATAGGGC
>DATGTW010000067.1:0-5536 GCA_035301625.1 Paenalcaligenes sp. | reverse complement strand
GACCTAGACCAAGCCAATGCAGATTATACCGATGGAGTATTGGTATTAAACCTGCCCAAGCTTGAGCATAAGTCTAACGTACGCAAGCTCGATATCAAATAAAGAGCATCTTAATTTCGCAATAAATCAGAAACCGCGCTGCAAAGCGCGGTTTTTTCGTCCACTATATAGAAAACCCAGAGATTGAGTGCCCGAACTAGAGAGCTTCTCGTCCACTCAATGATGAAATCGGTGTTTATTCTGTCAACAATTCAATGAGCTCTTTGGTGTAATGAGGCAGGCTTTCGATATCACGTACACAAATTAATAAATTGCGCTGAGCCCATTCATCATGCAAATAAATTCTTTTGATATCAATGTACTGGGCATAACGCCGTGCCGCTGAATCAGGCAATAACCCGATACCCACATTTTCTGCCACCATCCGACACATGGCTTCAAAACTATTCACCTGGATGCGCAATTTAATCTGCTGATTGAATCGTTGCGCCGCCTGCTGCAAAAAGGTATGAATGGCACTGCCCTCGTGCAAGGAAATATAATTTTCCCCTAATGTGTCCTCAAAGTGTATGCGCTCTTGGCGTGCCAGCGCATGCTGCGGGCTGACCGCCAACACCAACTCATCATTAATAAAGGGCAGCGTCATTAGCCCCTCGGTACTGACCGTATCCGCCACAATACCGATATCCGTTGTACGAGCCGCCACCGCGCGCGTGATATCAGCACTGGGCTTTTCATTTAAATGGATATGCACCTGCGGGTGCTCGGTCAGATAGCGCGACAAAATATTAGGTAAAAACTCAGTCATCGCCGTTGTATTGGCAAAAATACGCACATGGCCAATGATGCCGTTTGCATATTCTTGTAAATCAGAGCATAGCAATTCGACCTGCGCTAACACCTGCTGCGCATGGTGCAAAAAAGCTTCACCCGCGGGCAACAAGTTAATCCCGGTGGCAGTGCGCTCAAACAAGGGAATGCCAATGGATTCCTCGAGCTTTTTGATTCTCATGCTGGCTGCGGGCAAAGAAATATGGATGCGCTGCGCCCCCCGAGTCAGACTATTTTCCTCGGCGATATAAACAAATAGACGTAAATCAACAAAATCAAAATGAATGGACGACATAGATACACCCAAAAAAATCACCCACAGTAATCCTGTGCAACAGCCCTGAACTGAAAATAGCACTGATGTTTTTTGGCAAGCTCATTAATCTGAGATGAAAAGGCTGTTTAGGAAAAATGAATTGTCAATTAGAGTAGTATGGGCGATGCTAGAAATTAGACAATAGTAATAAGTGAGTACGATGATGCCAATTAATTTGCCCCATTTAAAACAATGGGTGGGAAAGCAGGAAACCGCCCAAGATCAGATCTACCCTACCCCTGTGCAGGCAATGGCGCTCAGCCTGAATCATGATGCAGCGTCTATTTTAAAGGCTCCTTTACGTCCAGTCTGGCATTGGCTTTATTTTTTGCCGATGTCCCCATTGTCCGAGGCAGGCCCTGACGGACACCCGGCTCGTGGTGGCTTTTTACCCCCAGTGCCTCTGCCCCGACGCATGTGGGCCAGCAGCGAGTTAAGCTTTCACGAGCCCATCGCCATTGGGGACACACTCAAACGAACATCGACCATCGAATCCGTTGATCATAAACAAGGCCGCAGCGGCGATTTAGTGTTTGTAACGGTCAATCACCAAGTCCATCGCGGGCACACCCTGTGCATCGATGAAAAACACCACATCGTTTATCGCGACATGCCGGCCCCCGATGCCAAGACGCCCACCCCACCGGCAGCGCCTGGCGACGCCCAGTGGTCACGTACTGTCACCCCTGATCCAGTATTACTGTTTCGCTATTCAGCCCTAACCTTTAACAGTCACCGTATTCATTATGATGCCCCCTACACCCAAGAGGTAGAGGGTTATCCCGGTCTGGTCGTCCACGGCCCACTGGTGGCTACGCTACTGCTGGACTTACTGCACGAGCATATGCCTGCAGCCACAGTAAAAAACTACGAATTCAGAGCGGTCAGCCCCACATTTTGCCCTGACAGCTTTACCCTCAATGGTCGCGTCGAAAAAGATGGCCACACCGTTACGCTGTGGGCCGAACACCAAGGCGGTGGCCTCATCATGCGTGCCCAGGCCACTATTTAGTAGCTGTTGGCATTTTAAAAGATTCATTACCCAATACTGATCCTAATTACCACTCACGGACTTTCATCATGAAGAACCAAACCGATCAATACCAAGACATCCGCGATGCGGTGCGCGATCTATGCGCTCAGTTCCCTGCTGAATACTTTCGTAAAATTGATGCCGAAAATGGCTATCCCACTGAGTTCATCACAGCCCTCACCGAGGCGGGCTGGCTGGCCGCATTGATTCCCGAAGAATATGGCGGTTCTGGCTTGGGGTTGACCGAGGCATCGGTAATTTTAGAAGAGATCAACCGCTCGGGGGGTAACTCGGGGGTGTGCCACGGGCAAATGTATAATATGGGCACGCTGCTGCGTCACGGCTCTGACGAGCAAAAAAGCTACTACCTGCCTAAAATCGCCTCGGGCGAATTGCGCTTGCAATCCATGGCCGTGACCGAGCCCACCACCGGTACAGACACCACGCAGCTAAAAACCACCGCCGTACGCAAAGGCGATCATTATGTGGTCAATGGCCAAAAGGTCTGGATCTCGCGCGTGATGAATTCTGATCTAATGATTCTGTTGGCACGTACCACCCCCCTGGCCGAGGTCAAAAAGAAAACCGAGGGGATGTCTATTTTTATTGTTGACATCAAAGAGGCGCTGGGCAACGGGATGGAACTACAACCGATTCCCAATATGGTCAACCACGAGACCAATGAGCTTTTTTTCGAAAATCTGAAAATCCCCGTTGAAAACCGCATTGGCGAAGAGGGCATGGGCTTTCGTTATATCCTCGATGGACTCAACGCCGAGCGCGCATTGATTGCCGCCGAATGTATTGGTGATGCCTATTGGTTTATTGACAAGGTGACCCAATACACCAGCGAACGGGTCGTCTTTAATCGCCCCATCGGCCAAAACCAGGGCGTGCAATTCCCCATTGCCCGTGCCTACATCAACACCCAGGCCGCCGACCTGATGCGTTATCAGGCCTGCAGTCTCTTTGACGACGGCAAACACTGCGGTGCCGAGGCCAATATGGCCAAGCTACTGGCTGCAGACGCCTCTTGGGAGGCCGCTAATGTGTGCCTGCAATTCCATGGTGGCTTTGGTTTTGCCGCTGAATACGATGTTGAGCGTAAATTCCGTGAAACTCGTCTCTATCAGGTCGCGCCCATTTCGACCAACCTGATTCTGTCTTATGTGGCCGAGCACATCCTGGGTCTGCCCCGCTCGTTCTAAGCTCTCTGAATCATTCCATACCCACGAGGAATTTACATGAACACAACTCACTCAACGGCTCAGAGCGCACAGCTGGCTCAATTTATAGCAGATCTACGTTATGAAGATATCCCCACCGAGGTGGTCCGTCGTACCGAAGACCTACTGCTAGACTGGTTCGGCTCGGCATTGGCAGGTAAAGGCGCACGCCCTGTTGAAAGCATCGCCCGCTTTGCCCGTCGTATGGCGGGTGGCCCCGGTCGTGCCGAGGTGCTGATTTCGCGTGAGCACAGCACCCCCTTATTTGCTGCTATGGTCAATGCGGCTGCTTCGCACTTTATCGAACAAGACGACGTTCATAATGCGTCCGTCTTTCACCCCGCTGCGGTGATTTTTCCACCCGTGTTGGCGGTGGCCCAAGATCTGGGCTGCACTGGCGAAGAAATCATCTTGGCCAGCGTGGCGGGCTACGAAGTCGGCATCCGCATTGGTGAATACCTGGGCCGCAACCACTACACCATCTTTCACACCACAGGCACAGTCGGCACGGTCGCAGCCGCAGCGGCGGTGGCCAAGCTATTGCGCCTGGACGCTACCCAATGCCTGGATGCTATTGGCTCTGCCGGTACCCAAGCCGCGGGCCTATGGGAATTTTTGCGCGATGCCGCCGACTCTAAACAACTGCATACGGCCCATGCCGCATCGGCAGGCTTAATGGCGGCTTACCTGGCTAAAGATGGCTTTAAAGGGGCCCAACACATCCTCGAAGGCCCCCAAGGCATGGCTGCAGGCATGACGAACGAAAGTTTCCCCGAAAAACTATGCGCCGACCTGGGCACCCGTTGGGCCACGCTAGAGGTTTCTTTCAAGTTTCACGCCTCATGCCGTCATACCCATCCCGCTGCTGATGCATTACTCAAAGCAATGCAGGACAACCAGCTCAAAGCCGCAGACATCGAGCGCGTCGATGCTTATGTGCACCAAGGCGCCATTGATGTGTTAGGCCCTGTGGTCGACCCACAAACCGTCCACCAGGCTAAATTTTCTATGGGCACCGTACTAGGTCTCATTGCTACACGTGGCGGCGCCTCGGTTGTAGACTTCGAAGAAGCAGCCTTTACCGATGACGTCATTGACGTTCGCAACCGGGTACACATGCATCTGGATGAAGAAGTCGATGGTGCCTATCCCAAACAGTGGATTGGCAAGGTCACTGTCACCACTCGGGATGGCAACACTTATGACGCTAAAGTCCTCGAGCCCAAAGGCGACCCAGGCAACACACTCAGTCGCGCTGAAATCGAGGAAAAAGTCCATATTTTGGCCTCATTCACTCAGGCCGCCACCGCAGCCGAGGTCGATCAGGCCATTGAGAAAATATGGCATCTGACCAAGAGCAGCCAATTCAACGGCTTTTTCTGAAATAATAAAAAGACCAAGATCATCAATCACCACACATACTCTGATTAGGAAATTTTCATGAAATCCTCACAGCGACCCTTGGAAGGAACTACGGTCATCAGCCTGGAACATGCGGTAGCTGCACCTTTGTGCACACGCCATCTGGCTGATTTGGGTGCGCGCGTCATCAAAATCGAGCGCCCCAAAGTCGGCGATTTTGCCCGTCAATACGACGAGCGCGTCGATGGCTTGGCCTCACATTTTGTCTGGATTAATCGTTCTAAAGAAAGCCTGACCCTCAACCTCAAAGATCCAGCAGGTATGGAGGTCATGCAAAAATTATTGGCCGAGGCTGACGTGCTGGTCCAAAACCTGGCCCCTGGGGCCACCAAACGTCTGGGCCTGGACTACGATAGCCTGGCCGCCGAGCACCCACAGTTAATCGTCTGTGATATCTCGGGCTATGGTGAAAAAGGCCCCTACACCACTAAAAAGGCCTACGACCTGCTGGTCCAAAGCGAAGCCGGGTTTTTATCCGTCACCGGAACACCGGACACCCCCTCTAAAGCAGGGATCTCAATCGCTGATATTGCCGCTGGGATTTATGCCTACAACTCTATTTTGGCCGCCCTATTGCAACGCCATAAAACCAACAAAGGCGGTCGCATCGAGGTTTCCATGCTCGAGGCCTTGGCCGAATGGATGGGCTTTCCCTTGTATTACAGCTACAAAGGTGCTCAACCCCCTGCTCGTGCAGGTGCTAGTCAC
>DATGTW010000066.1:0-3387 GCA_035301625.1 Paenalcaligenes sp. | reverse complement strand
TGGCAAGCCCACCCATCAGGTCGGTATCCCATTGCACTGGGGCTTTGTCGGGGTCGCCAAACCCGGGTTTTTAGCCAACACGCTGACGCCTTTTGTTGGTGATGGCAACTCGCAAACCCCGGAATTCAAGTCCTTCCTGGTTAACGTAGAAAAGGCGTAAGGAGAAGACTGTCATGACAGTAGAAACTTTAGATATTAAACGCCGCTCTGCGACCACCACCCCATCTCCTCAGGCGCGGCACCCTGTGCCGACCACTGAGGGGGTGGCAAAGCTCATTGATGTATCTCAATGCATCGGGTGCAAGGCCTGTCAGGTCGCGTGTATGGAGTGGAACGATCTGCGCGACGATATTGGCGAGAACGTGGGGGTCTATGACAACCCTCACGATCTCAGCTCTGAATCGTGGACACTGATGCGCTTTGCCGAGTACGAGGACGATAAAGGCGATCTGGAATGGCTGATCCGCAAGGATGGCTGTATGCACTGTGTGGAGCCTGGTTGTCTCGAGGCTTGCCCCGCACCGGGTGCCATCGTGCAGCACACCAACGGCATTGTGGACTTCAACCAGGACAACTGCATTGGCTGCGGCTACTGCATTTCCGGTTGTCCTTTTGATATTCCACGCATGTCCGAAAAGGACAACAAGGTGTACAAGTGCACCCTGTGTTCTGACCGTGTCGCTGTCGGCCAAGAGCCTGCCTGTGTCAAGACCTGTCCCACCGGCGCCATTACCTTTGGTACCAAAGAGGACATGAAAATCTACGCACAAGAGCGCATCGAAGATCTGCAATCCCGCGGTTATGACAATGCTGGTCTATATGACCCGCAAGGGGTTGGCGGCACACACGTGATGTATGTACTACAACACGCGGATGACCCCACCCTGTACAACAATTTGCCCGCGGATCCGAAAATCAGCCCCACCGTCAAGCTATGGAAAGGCTTGGCCAAACCCATTGGGGTTGCCATGATGGCGCTCACGGCGGCCGCTGGCTTCTTGCACTACATCCGCAAGGGCCCGCTCGAGACCACCGAGGAAGACGAGCGTCAAGCAGAGGAGGAAAGCAATGTCAGACACTAAGAAACGCACCCTGGCCCGTTATACCTATTTCCAACGGGTCAACCACTGGTTCATCGCCTTGTGTTTTATTTTGCTGACCGTCTCTGGGTTGGCGCTGTTCCATCCTTCGATGTATTGGATGTCTAACCTGTTAGGCAGTGCGACTTGGACACGCATCCTGCACCCCTTTATTGGGGTCGCGATGTTTGTGGCCTTTTTCATCTTTGCCATCCGGTTGTTCCGCGATAACCGCATCACTGCCGAAGACCGTCAGTGGCTGCGCAAGTTTCCCGCGGTGATCAACCAAGAAACAGAAGGCATTCCCGAAAGCGGCAAATACAATGGCGGCCAAAAACTGCTGTTTTTTGTATTCATCTTGATGATGATCGGCTTGCTGATCACGGGTGTGATTGGCTGGCGTGCTTATTTCTCGGCTTATTTTTCAATCGATACGGTACGTATTGGCTTGTTGCTACACGCTTTGTTTGGCTTTTTGCTGATATGCTCCGTCATCGTGCATATTTACGCCGGGATTTGGGTGCGCGGCTCGATCCGTGCCATGACCCGCGGCAAGGTATCCTACGGCTGGGCATGGAAACACCACCGTGCCTGGTTCCGCAAAGCCGTGCGTGAGCAGCAAACCGACGGGAGAAGCTAATGCAACGCATTATCTCGCGAGGTGAAATTGAAAACCTGGATCGGACACAGGTACCGACCATCTACCCCCCCAAGGAGGAGGTGGTCTTTGCGCAGCGCGCCGAGCGCATGCGCGCCTTATCCGAGGACAGCAGTGTGAGTGCATACCTGCAGCTGATGACCCATTTGGTCGATGCGCAGGATGCGCTACTGCAAAAATACACTGATCTGTCTGGGCCCACAGTCGAGCAAATTGCACTGGCCAACGAGCATGGTCTGCCCCCTTTGGGGCCCATGCTCACTGACCGAGACCCCATCTGGCGCGATCTATTGCAGGAATTGCTAGACCAGGTTGCGGTCAGCATCCAGGGCACCGAAGCTGAAAAAAGCGCGCTACCGCAGGTCATTCAGGAAATCACCGATGCTTTGAAAAACAACCCAGAGCAAATTGAAACCCTGGCCAATCAACTCATTCAAAGACAAATTGACGCGGATACTAACCTGGCCTGGGCGCCCTCAATCATGGCTGCCCTACAGGTGTATTTCACGCGTTTAGTTATTGATTTAGAACTCGCTAACGAGTCCACTAACCACAATAGCCCCTTTGGCATTTGCCCATGCTGCGGCGCCCAGCCCATCGCTGGTATCGTCAAAAGCACAGGTGCCAGCGCCGGGCGACGCTATATGGTGTGCAGTCTATGCGCAACCGAATGGCATATCGTGCGGGTGACTTGTAGCTATTGTGAAAGCACAGAAGGCATCAATTACTACTCATTAGAAGAGGGTAATGAAGCCATCCGTGCCGAAGCCTGTGACAAGTGCGAGAACTACAGAAAGATTTTCTATTCAGAAAAAGATACCAAGGTCGAAGCCCTGGCTGATGATCTGAACAGTATCGAACTGGATATGCTCATGGGCAAAGAGGGGTTTTCTCGGATGAGCGATAATCCCTTTTTATGGATGCCCAGAGAGTGATGAGGATTATTGTTTGGGAATATTAGCGTTTCTGATTAAAGAACCTCACTTCTCGCTTTCTAACTCAGAATACTCAACAAAATCCTCTGGTTCAGAACCGACAGGAATAGCGCCTATGGATTTATATTGTTCTATTATATTTGGCTCTTGTAGGGCTTCTTGAGCGTAGTTAGCAAGCTTTTCAACAATTGGTTTTGGCGTACCTTTTGGAGCCCACACGCTCGGCTCATATCTGCTCCTTAATGAGCATCCCCGCAAATGCAGCCAGATATCACAATGGCTGCTAATAGCGGGGATTTTTTTGGGTCATTTTAGGGCCTGTTTATTAGGCCCGTTACTATTTCAGTTTTATTTTTATTACTGTGCGACTACGACGCGGTTTTATTGCTGCGTAGAGCGTCCGCCAATCACAGTGTCTAGTACTTTGACATCTTTTAGATCCCCGGCTGGTACGGCTAGTGGGTCTTGTTCCAAGACGCAAAAGTCTGCGTACTTGCCCACCTCGATAGAACCCACCAAGTGATCCAAGCTCAAGGTATAAGCCGCCCCCTGCGTGATGGCGTACAAGGCCTCAGGCACGGTGATTTTTTCGTATTCACCCAGTTGTCGGCCGCTGGCAGTGACACGGTTGACCGCGCACCAAGCAGTAAACAGCGGGCCTAATGGTGTGATAGGCGCATCAGAGTGCATGGCCAAAGGCACGCCATGATCTAAT
>DATGTW010000065.1:0-2236 GCA_035301625.1 Paenalcaligenes sp. | reverse complement strand
TGAGTGGTGATCTTTTTTGTGATCTTTAAAGTGTTCACCTAGTGTCTTGATGCGCGCGGTAAGCAACGCAATTTGAACCTCGGGCGAACCTGTGTCACCCGATTCACGCTGAAACTCTTCGACGATTTCAGCTTTTTTAAGGTCTTCTACTGTCATATATCCCTCTAATACATGCGACAAGGCCGAGGTGCCCTGACGTGATAAATCAATAAAACGATAAAATTGTACCTTACTTTTTACAGCGCCGTAAAAAAACATGTAAATAAAGTTACCGCGCCAAAAGTCATATAATTATAACTAGATAATCCTGAAACGCGCAAAGAGTTGCTCGTTTGTTAGTCCCCACACCTGAAAATACAGGAGGCGTGCGTGTTTAAAGCAACAATTGAACCTGCTAAACGCTTTGCTCCCCGTCTTAGCCCATTAGTTATCGCAACATTTTCAACCATCCTGCTGGCGGGGTGCACCTCAATGGTCGAACTCCCCCAAGGCAGTACTTATGCCGAGGTACAACAACAATACGGCCAGCCTACGGTCACGTGCGAAAACACCCCATTTACCTTGCGTGTATGGTCACAACAACCTATGGGCTATTACGCCTGGCGCGGTGTCTTTGATGACAACGACCAACTGGTTGATATCCAGCAAGTCCTCAGCGATCCTATTTTCGCCCAAGTCGAGAGCGATATTGGCGAAAATAGCTGGGACCTGGACAAAGTAGGCTGCAATTTTGGCCCCCCTGCCGAGCAATCGGTCGCCCCTTATATTGGAACCCGAATGAAGGTTTGGAGCTACCGCTATAAACAAAATAGCGTTTGGCCCATGATGATGAACATCTTTTTTGATGACAACGATCGCGTTCATGCATTACAGCGCAGCATGGACCCCAGGGATAACGACGGCCAGCTCTGGATGGGTTGGTAGAAAATAATCCGGAAGTCTGTCTGAGCCCACCGAGATAACAACATTGGATGCTTGTTCTCTAATGGCTGTTTGACTGACCTTGGGGTGGGTTATTTGCTGTCGTCACTGTTGTGTGGGTTTACCTGGCTTTGAGTCTGGCGGCGTTCGCGACGGCGTTGTTTCAGGGTACGCGCCCGTTGCCAACGCCAAAACATCAGTGCCCAGCCTGATAATCCATAAATTACAAATAAGCCAAATAACACAATTGGCGGGTCACTGGACACAAAAACAAAGACCAACACAAATAGCAGCATCACCCAAAAGGGCACACTGCGTCCCAAGGCAAAATTTTTACCACTGTAAAACGGGGCATTGGATACCATGGTAACCCCAGCATAGATCGTTAAACCAAAGGCGACCCAAGCCAAAGCAATCTCGTTAGTGGTGATCTTATTATCTACAGCTAACCATACAAAACCTGCCACCAGTGCCGCTGCGGCTGGGCTAGGCAAGCCTTGAAAAAAACGCTGATCCACGACTTTGATGTTGATATTAAAACGGGCCAAGCGTAACGCTGCGCCCACCACGAAAACAAAAGCCGCGAGCCATCCCCAACGACCTAATCCCTGCAATATCCATACATACATTACCAGAGCGGGTGCCATGCCAAATGAAATCACATCGGCCAAAGAATCATATTGCTCGCCGAAGGTCGATTGGGTATTGGTCAACCGTGCCACGCGCCCGTCCATACCATCAAAAACCATAGCCAGGAAAATGGCAATGGCGGCGACCTCATAATGACCATTCATCGCCTGCACGATGGCATAAAAGCCCGCAAATAAATTACCGGTGGTAAATGCGTTGGGCAATAAATAAATCCCACGGCGGCGTTTGTCTTCTGTAGATTCTTCTTGCATATATGCCATTTAGTTTGATGGTGATGTGTTCATTTTACGCAATGCAGGCCGGCCGGGCAAAGTTTACGAAAAGGCTTCACAGCGAGCGTCGCGAGCAAGGTCCCGAGGAAACTTCGTTACAGGTCTGTTTTGCCCCAAGGTAGCTGTTGGTCGTCGCTCTGCAAGAGCTATTTTTCGATATCTCGCTGCGCTCGAAACATCTTCAAAATAGCTCTTTCTGAGCGCCTTGTATAAGCAACTTATGTAGCAGCGATCTTTTGTTCGTTGCTCTGTCGTCCTGTGTGTGCAAAAAAACGCCCCGCTGTTTTGCTGCGGGGCGTTTCCTATTTCCTGGTCGTCTAAATGCAATGAATGCTGAGTCGTTGCATCTGACTGTGCGCCGATAGGTAATATCAGTGCAGAATTAGTTTTTG
>DATGTW010000064.1:0-12044 GCA_035301625.1 Paenalcaligenes sp. | reverse complement strand
ATGCAAGGACGCTACCACAGTGGCAAAAAACAACGATTTTCTATTTACTTCCGAGTCTGTTTCCGAGGGTCACCCAGACAAGGTGGCCGATCAAATCTCAGATGCCATCCTCGATGCTATTTTAGAGCAAGACCGCTTTGCACGGGTGGCCGCGGAAACTTTGTGTAATACAGGGTTGGTCATTCTCGCTGGCGAGATTACGGCCGATGCAGATGTGGATTACATCCAGGTCGCCCGTGACACCATCAAGCGCATCGGTTATGACAATGGCGAGTACGGCATTGACTATGCCAACTGCGCCGTGCTGGTGGGCTTTGACAAGCAATCCCCCGACATCGCCCAGGGGGTCGACCGCGACCCGTCAAATAGTGCCGACCAAGGTGCGGGTGACCAGGGCTTGATGTTTGGTTACGCGTGTGACGAGACCCCTGACTTGATGCCTGCGCCTATTTGGTATGCCCATCGCTTGATGGAGCGCCAAAGCCTGCTGCGCAAGGACGGCCGCCTGCCTTGGTTGCGCCCAGACGCTAAATCGCAGGTTACCTTTAAATACGCGAATGGCAAGCCAGTCGAAGTCGATACGGTCGTCCTGTCGACTCAGCATGCGCCAGATATCTCTCAAGAGGAAATTCACGAGGCGGTGATCGAGGAAATCATCCGTCCTGTGTTCGCTGATGGATTGCTGACCAATGACACGCGCTATTTGGTGAATCCTACTGGTAAATTTGTCATCGGGGGGCCCAAAGGAGATTGTGGGTTGACCGGGCGTAAAATCATAGTTGATACCTATGGCGGTGCTTGCCCGCATGGTGGCGGGGCCTTTTCTGGTAAAGACCCATCCAAGGTTGACCGCTCTGCAGCCTATGCAGCCCGTTATGTGGCCAAGAATGTCGTCGCGGCCGGGCTCGCTCGGCAGTGCGAGGTGCAGGTCAGCTACGCGATTGGCGTAGCCGAGCCCATCAACATTACCGTCTATACTGAGGGCACCGGAGTCATTTCTGATGATGCTATCGCTCGGTTGGTGCGCGAGCATTTTGATCTGCGTCCACGCGGTATTATTACAGCTCTGGATTTACTGCGTCCCATCTATACCAAGACGGCAGCGTATGGGCACTTTGGTCGTTCTGAGCCTGAATTCAGCTGGGAGGCCACTGACCTCGCCCCAACTCTGCGCGAGGCTGCCAAGCGCGTCTAAGCCATGATGGCGTTGATCGATTGTGCGCGGCCATGGCTTTTATGTTCCAATATAGGGTGATCATTTATTGCATCCAAATATTGCATCCGCGTGTTACCTGAGGAGCATTGCCATGGCTTTGCAGGCACGGACCTAATGGAGCTCATTTATGAATGTTGTAGAAACTACCTTTACTGATTATAAAATCGCCGACCTCGGCCTTGCCGAGTGGGGGCGTCGCGAGATTGCAATCGCTGAAACCGAGATGCCCGGTCTGATGGCTACCCGCGAGGAATACGCGGAATCCAAGCCACTCAAAGGGGCACGTATTGCTGGCAGTCTGCACATGACTATTCAGACTGCTGTGCTGATTGAAACCCTCGTTGCCCTCGGGGCCGAGGTACGCTGGGCATCCTGCAATATCTACTCTACCCAGGATCATGCCGCGGCAGCCATTGCCGCTCGGGACATTCCTGTCTTTGCTATCAAGGGTGAAACCCTCCAGGAATACTGGGAATATCAGCATGAAATCTTTACCTGGCCGGGCGAGCAAGCCAATATGATTTTGGACGACGGCGGCGACGCGACGTTGTTGTTGCATTTGGGTGCTCAGGCTGAGAAAGACATCAGTGTGTTAGATAACCCCAGTAGCGAAGAAGAAGAGGTGTTGTACGCCAGCATCCGCGCCAAACTTGGTGAGGATGCCACTTGGTATTCCACACGTTTGGCCCAAATCAAGGGTGTGACCGAGGAAACCACAACCGGGGTGCAGCGTTTATATCAAATGTCCAAAGAGGGCACGCTGGCATTTCCCGCCATCAACGTCAATGATTCGGTCACCAAGTCCAAGTTTGACAACTTGTATGGTTGCCGCGAGTCTTTGGTTGATGGTATCAAACGCGCCACTGACGTGATGATTGCAGGCAAGATTGCTGTAGTGTGTGGTTTTGGTGATGTGGGCAAAGGCAGTGCTCAGGCGCTGTCCGCTCTCAAGGCCCAAGTCTGGGTGACCGAGATTGACCCCATTTGTGCTTTACAAGCTGCTATGGAGGGTTACCGTGTGGTGACCATGGATGAGGCTGTTGAGCATGCTGACATCTTTGTGACCGCCACAGGTAATTACCACGTGATTACGCGCGAGCACATGGAGCGTATGAAAGACCAGGCCATTGTTTGCAACATCGGTCATTTTGATAACGAAATCGATGTCGCAGGTCTGAGCGACCTCGAGTGGGAAGAGATCAAACCGCAGGTGGATCACGTGATTTTTCCTGATGGCAAGCGTATCATCCTGTTAGCCCAAGGCCGCTTGGTCAACCTGGGTTGCGCGACCGGACACCCCTCATTTGTGATGTCAGCATCTTTTACCAATCAGACCATTGCCCAGATCGAATTATTCCATCATGGGGATCGTTACGAAACAGGTCAAGTTTATATGCTGCCCAAGCACTTGGATGAAAAGGTTGCTCTATTGCACTTGGGTAAACTTAACGCCAATCTGACCCGTCTAAGCGAAGAACAGGCGCGTTATATCAACGTCCCTGTAGACGGTCCTTATAAGGTTGACCATTACCGCTATTAAAATTGAATTCTTGAGTACGGTATAAAAGCGATAAAAAAGCTGGAGCTTTAACTGCTCCAGCTTTTTTTATTGTGTGAGGCGCTAGAGTTGAGGGGCCTCTTTAGCCCAGCCTAGCTCGGTTAAGATAGCGTCCAGGGGCTCATCATGAGGCTGGGGTGTGTAGTTGTATTCGCTCAGGTCTCCGCAAGACCAGGCGATGCCGATGGTGACAAAGGGATGGTATTGGGCGCGCAGTTGGGCGATGGTGCGATCGTAATAGCCTTTGCCATAGCCCAAGCGGTCTCCTTGGCGGGTAAAGCCCAAGGTAGGGACCAAAATAATATCAGGTTTGGATGCTCTAGCGCTGCTGTCAGGTTCCGAGATTTTGTAGCGGCCAGCTTTCATGGGGGTTTCAATATCCCAAGGGCTAAACCGCAAAGGGGCTTCGTCAGCATCAATGCAGGGCAAAGAAAGCGCGAGACCGTTGTCTTCAATGTCCCATTTGTTTAATAATGGCTGTAATTCAGGTTCTGCAGGCAGCGACCAAAAAGCGGCGATGTTCAAAGGCTCGTCGCGTTGCTGAGCGCGCATTTCTTCTTGCTGGGTAGCCAGCCAAGTGTAAAGGCGCGCGCGAATGCGCAGGGCGCCCATGCTGACATCCCGAGGTTCTTGCGCAGCACGTTTTTGTAGTAATTGTTGACGTAAGCTTGCGGTATGATTAGGGGTGTTTGGATTCATTTATTTAGCGCTTTTTTAAAGATTCAGGGATATCTATGGGGATTCAACAGTTTTTGTATGCAAAATACATTAAGCCGTTGGCACGGGGTGCTGCACTATTTGGGCTGACACTGGGTTTGGCGGGTTGTGCCCAAAGTAATGCAGCTGATGCAGCTGATCATACCGTTAGCGAGACGGAAACAGCAAAGGAATCCTCTGCTAATGGTCCTGTTTTGAACCCTTACGAGGGGCCACGTTGGCTTACAACACCCGAGGTCGACCCGCAGGCACGCAAAGCTGTTGAGATTGCGGTCAAAGCTTATCAAGATAAAAAATGGGACAAGGTCGGCGAGCAAATTGAGGCTGCCCAAGAGGATCCTGTGCTTGGGCACTACCCCGAGTACTGGTGGTTAATGCGCCAGCTCGAGGTCAAGGCGATGCCCGTGCGCGAGGCTGCTTTGCAGCGTTACATAGACACCCATGCAGATACCTATTTGGCTGAACGCCTCAAGGGCGATTGGGCGGTAGCCGCTGCCCGAGTGGGTGATTTTCAAAGAATCTTGGATCTTGACCCACCTACCTTTGGACGCTCTGATGTATTTTGTGCGCAAGCACATGCCATGCATATGGGCGGGCTTAGCCTGGATAGGGATGCTGTAATGCGCGAGTTCCGCCCTAACGAAGTTTGCTGGGGGCTGATGGACCAGCTGTGGGCAGATGATGCGCTGTCTTGGAGTCAACTGCAGTTGATGTTGCGGGGTGCACTCGAGCAAGGCAAGACTACACAAGCCCGCCGCACCGCAGCCATCATGTTTAATGGCAAGCAAATGCAAGACTATACCGCGTTGATGGAAAACCCGCGTCGTTGGTTGGGGCAGCAGTCGGCGCCTGCGGGTGCGCAGGAACGTGAATTGCTGACATTGGCATTGTCCCGTTTGGCACGCAACGACGATCGAGAAACCCAGGCCAAATATATAGAAGAGCGTTGGCAACAAGCATTGACGCCTGAGGACATGGATTGGGTCTGGAGTCAATTTGGTTTGGTGCCTGCTTTACGTGTTGAGCCAGATGCTGCTCGCTGGTATCGCAAGACTGGTAGCACCCCAAAAACAGACTATAACCATGCTTGGGAGGTGCGTGCCGAGCTACGCGAATACCCCATCAATTGGGAGCAGGTTCTCGAGGCCATTAATAAAATGTCCGAACGCCAGGCCAGCGAGCCGGTATGGGTGTATTGGCGCGGTCGGGCTTTGGCCGCATTGGGCGATCAACAGGCAGCTGAAGAGGCCTTTACATCTATCCAGAATGATTTCAGCTTTTATGGGCAGTTGGCTTTAGAAGAGCTTGGTACCTCTATTACGGCCCCAGCAGCTGCGCCTGCTATTGACCCCTTGGCACAAGAAGATGTGCGCCAAAGGCCTGGGCTTAATCGGGCGTTAGCATTATTTAAACTGGGTCTACGCCCCGAGGCCACACGCGAATGGGTGAATGGGGTGCGAGATATGAGTGATCAGCAATTGCGCGCCGCTGCTCAATGGGCGGGCGAGGAAGGCGTTTTTGACCGGGTCGTCAATACATCCTTATTAACTCAGGATGAGGTGGATTTTGATCAGCGTTTTGTAGCACCTTTTTTCGAAGGGGTATCGGCGCAATCCGAGCGTATTAATTTGGACCCAGCATGGGTGTACGGGTTGATCCGCCAAGAGTCCCGCTTTATGACTGATGCGCGTTCGCGGGTGGGGGCATCAGGCTTGATGCAGCTGATGCCTGATACGGCAAAATGGGTCGCCAACAAAATTGATATGAAGGGTTTCTCGATGGCGCAGATAGATGATTTTGAGGTTAATACGGTACTGGGTACTAATTATTTAAAAATCGTGTTGGATCAATTGGGTGGCTCGGAAGTCTTGGCATCTGCTGGATATAATGCGGGCCCTGGGCGTCCCAAACAGTGGCGTGCGCGTTTACGTGCACCTGTTGAAGGTGCCGTATTTGCTGAAACCATCCCCTTTACTGAGACCCGTTTGTATGTGAAAAATGTCCTTTCGAATACTGCTTATTATGCGGCTATGTTTGAAGAGCAGCCACAGTCACTCAAGACGCGTTTAGGAACGGTGACTCCACAGTAATGAGTGTTTTAGAAAAAATGGCCCAAAGCATTCGTGAGGATGCGCTCCTGGATGGATTGCAATGCTACATCGTGGGGGGCGCTGTGCGCGATTGCTTGTTGGGTACGACGGTGACTGATCGTGACTGGGTTGTGGTGGGGGCGACCCCGCAGGCTCTGGCTCAACGGGGGTTTCTACCTGTGGGGATTGATTTTCCGGTATTTTTACATCCCCACACCAAAGAAGAGTTCGCCTTGGCCCGTACCGAGCGTAAACAAGGCCGCGGTTATCACGGTTTTGTTTTTTACACCGGTACTGAGGTACGCCTGGAAGATGATCTGGCACGACGCGATTTGACCATCAATGCCATGGCGGTAGGGCGTGATGCAGTCTTGGTGGATCCTTTTTCGGGGCAAAGCGATCTCGAGCAACGCAAGCTGCGACACGTGGGCTCTGCTTTTATAGAGGATCCTGTGCGATTGTTGCGTCTGGCTCGCTTTCGAGCTCGATTTGCTGATTTCGAGGTGGCCGAACAGACGCGGGCTTATGCGATTGAATTAGTTAAAAATGGCGAGGTCGATGCGCTGGTCCCCGAGCGGGTCTGGCAAGAGGTGCAACGAGGATTACTCGAGCCAGCCCCAGCACGCATGTTTGAGTTTTTGGACCAGGTGGGTGCACTGGCGCGTGTATGTCCGTCATTGAGCTGGAGTTCAGAGGTGGGGGCTTTATTGGCTTTGGGAGTGCAGCGCGCCCTCAATGGGGCTCAACGTTTTGCTTTATTGGTGTCAGCGTCGGCAGATCCAGCGGCAGTCGCTCAGGCTTTACGTGCACCTAAAGCCTATACTGATTACGCGGTGCATTTACAGCGGTTGCGTGCGCAGTTGCTGGATTTTGACTCTTCGGGTGCTCAACTCACGGCAGCCCAGACATGGCAGGTGTTGCAGGCTTTGGATGCTTTGCGTCGCCCCGAGCGTTTTACTGAGCTTTTGGCCGCGTTGTCTTGTTTGCAGGATGTGGATATTGAATTTTGGATGCGGGCCGTGGCTGTTGTGCAAACCGTCGATGCTGCTGCTATTGCAGGTGCGCATCGCGAAACCCCACAAGAGATTCCTCATGCTATTGCACAGGCTCGTCAACAGGCGCTGGTACAACAAATGGGGCTAAGCCCCGTGTAGGAAGGGGCTTTTAGGCTTGTTAGATGTTGGGTCAGTCGGGGTAGAGTATAGCCTTATGATCTTCCACCCCTGCGACCTGTATTATTTCAATGGCCTTAGGGCTCTTTGGGGGCCGCTGTGGCTTGTGCTTGCTGGCGCTGTAACGCCAGCAACATGATCCCTGTCACCACGCAGATACCACCTGCCACCTGGATTAAACTTAGTCGTTGGTCCAGTATTAACCACCCCATTACCAAGCTGGCGATGGGTTCAATATGCAACGCAGGGGCGTTTTGGGCCATATTCAGGCGTGGGGTCAGGACAAACAGGGTTACAAACCCCAATCCATACAGCGCACTTAATAAAAACACATAGAGCCATCCAATGGGTTCGGCCGGGGCAGCTAATCCGTGTTCAAATACACCGCTTTTGCCAATGCCACTGGCGCCCAGCATAATAACGACGGTGGCATAGAAACTGCGCACAGCTCCCGATAGAGTCGAGAGCTTATGTTCTGTAATCCACAAGCCAAAAGCAAAAGCCAGGGCTCCTGTGACAGCAGCGCCCACCCCAAAAGCCCACACCTGTCGGGCGGCGTTGTCTTGTTCAAGTAAATGCGGTACATCCAGGCTAAGAAAAAGGCCAAACAAACACAACAGCATGAGCCAAAAGCCGGTGCGTGTGGGTGCAGGTCCCCCTAGTGCCCAAGTAATCAGGGCCAGCAAAATGGCAAAAGTATGCATAAACAGCAGGGCAATGCCGACTGGAATGCTAGCCACAGCGATATATAGGCCAATACTTTGTATGGTAAGCAACAGCCCTAATAATAGTTGCCATGGGCGCAGAGTTCGTGGAATAGCTATTGATTGACGTCGCCAAAATAAAAATATGCTCAACGCCAACACCACCAGCCCCGAACGGAAAATCACCGCACTGATCACCCCCAGATCCATATCAAAGCCCATACGGGCAGCGATATGTCCCAAAGAAAAAGACAAGCCGATACAGGTCAGGATGAGGATCGAAAAAGGACGGCTAAAGCGTTGTGGCGGCATGGTGTTGATATCGCAGGTGAAATAAAGAGTAATAACGGGATGGAGTGATGAACCAAAGCTAATCTGTCATGTACAGTTAAAGTCAGTATCAGTCCAAGGAAGGCAAAAGGAAAGAATTTTAAGCCACGGGTGGGGCCAAACGATCCCTTCGATCACCGCGGATAAAGCCTAACAAAGGTGGCTGCATCTCTTTACCGATGGCCAGTACTTTAAAAAGCTCACCCATTTCACTTTCTGAGAGCAGTTTTTGACAGGCACCAGCGATATGCGTCCATTGTCGGGTTTGCTCTTCGTCAGCACCGGTGCCCAGCTCTGAGTGCAGTAGCTCTAATTGTTGGGCCAGCCCGCAGTTCAACAGGAATGCACCCTGATTGATATAGCCATATACATCTAATTGCGCTTCTAATGCAGCATCAGCAAGCGCGGTAAAATCCACATGGGCGGTGATGTCCTGTAGGCCAGGGTAAATGAGGGGTTGGTCATGAGCGTGGTGGCGGAAATGGCACATCAGCGTGCCCTCGTGACGTTGAGAATGATAATACTCGTGCTGTGGAAAGCCGTAGTCAATAATCAATGCGGCCCCACAGGTTAGCCAGTCGCCCAAGGCACGTATCCAGCCCTCGGCATGCAGGTTGATCTCGCTGCGGTAGCCATCGACGTTAGGCAGACGCTGGCGAGCCAAATGATCCAGGTCTTTTTGAGCGGGTCGCTGCGTTAACGCAAAGGGCACGGGCCCGGTTGAGCGCTCATCAAAACAAACGCCATATTCGTTGACGCCGTTTTGAGTTCGTTCCAGCCAATGTACGGGCATGGCATCCATGACTTCATTAGCCAAAATGCAGCCTGCAAAAGAGTCTGGCAACTGATCGAGCCAGCACACAGTGACACCGGCATCGATGTATGACTGCAAACGTGTTTTTTGGCGGGCGCGCAAAGACGGTGAGATTTCTAAAATCCAGTACTGCAATGCAGGGAAATCAGCCTGCAATGTTTGAATGACCGGGGCTGCCAAGGCACCGGTACCCGCGCCAAACTCCAACACTACGGGGGGATGACCCGCAGCCACACACTGCTCGAGGATTTGAGCAACTTGTTGCGCCACCGCCTGCCCAAAAAGAGGGGTCAACTCAGGCCCGGTGGTAAAGTCACCA
Source organism: Paenalcaligenes sp. (assembly GCA_035301625.1). GTDB lineage: Bacteria > Pseudomonadota > Gammaproteobacteria > Burkholderiales > Burkholderiaceae_B > Paenalcaligenes. Next base: position 3,124 of record DATGTW010000064.1, on the reverse strand, counting down.
GTGGGTGTTTTACTGCCAAATTTGGTGCTGCCTGCAGTGTAATACCCCCATTGGGGGGCATAGAGACATAACTGCATAAACTGCTCAAAGGGTAAAAAGCCCTCTGGCTGTGATTGCATGGCGGCGCGTAACGCATCAATATGTGCATTCAGGTGGCTAAGGAGCTCGGGTTCCAAGTCGGGCAGCCCGGCGGGCATCTGTGGGTAGCTATGCGTGGGTGTGGTCATGGCTGTATAGGTTAATTCAGAAAAGGCATTTAACTATTCACCCTGTAGATTATCCTGAGTTGCGCAGTCCGGTGGCAATACCATTAATGGTGATGTGTATTGCTGTGCGGATGCGGTCATCAGCATGGTGGGTCCGATAGTGCTGCAAAAGTGCGATTTGCAGGTAATTCAGTGGATCGATATAGGCAAAGCGCTCGTTCAATGTTGCTTGTAATTCAGGGTGGTGGGCCAATAAAGCGTGATCTGTGATGGCTTCCAAGGCCCATAAGCAACGCTGGTATTCTTGTTCGATGCGCTGGTAAATACTGTCAGCCAGTGCTTGGTCCTCGAGCAATGCACTATAGGCCTTGCCGATACGCAGATCTGTTTTGGCCAGTACTTGCTCCATATTGGACAGTAGGGTGTAAAAGAAAGGCCATTGAGTGGCCATCTTTTGTAGGGTTTCCAAACGCTCTTCACAGGTGCTGGCGGGTGTGCCGGGAATCCCCTCATTTAGGTATTGAGTCAGCGCGGCACCGACTCCGTACCAGCCAGGCAAGGGCAGGCGACATTGGGCCCAAGAAAATCCCCACGGAATAGCACGCAGGTCTTCAATGCGATATTGATCACGACGGGCCGCAGGTCGCGAACCGATTTTTAGATCTGAAATTTCCAGGATGGGCGTGGCCGTGAAAAAATAATCTGTAAACCCAGGTGTATTAAAGACCAGGTCTCGATAGGCTTGCTCGGCTATCCGAGACAGATAATCCATGGTCGGCCCATATTTTTCAATCAGGCGATGTTCATTAGTAGTGCGTTTTGAGCTGCCCAGCGTGGCCTGCAGTGTTGCTGAAACAAACATTTCCAGATGCCAGCGGCCAATGAATTCGTCTTTATAACGGCTTTGGATCATCTCTCCTTGCTCGGTGAGGCGAATCTGGCCACCAACCGTTTCTGCGGGCTGCGCCAAAATAGCATCAAAGCTGGATCCTCCGCCACGACCTACCGAGCCTCCGCGTCCGTGGAAAAGTCGTAACCGCACCCCATGGCGGCGAAAGACCTCTAATAATTGTAGTTCTGCTTGATACAACGACCAATTGGCCGTGAGGTAACCGCCATCCTTGTTACTGTCTGAATAACCTAGCATGACCTCCTGAATACCGTTATGGCAGCGCTCAATGCGTGTTTTTACCTCGGGTAATGCGAGCCAAGCTGCCATGATTTCAGGACCACGAGTCAGATCTGGGATGGTTTCAAATAAGGGCACCACCATGACCTCATTGGTCTGCACATCATGGTTTTGAGGTTGAGCGAGCCCAGTTTCCTGCTGGAGCACTAAAACTGCCAGTAAATCGCTGAGTCGTTCGGTATGTGAGACAATATACTGTTGGATGAGTTGAGAGCCAAAGCGCTGCCGCATTTGGGTGGCCATGCGCAGGATGGCCAGCTCTTTACGGGTTTCTGAGCTGTATTTCAACCAAGGCGAGACCAAAGGCCGGGCGTTACGTAGTTCGGCGCGTAGTAATTTTATTTTGTCGTGCTCATTTAACGCACTGTATCGGACAGGTTGACCCTGATAATGGCTGCCTGCTGCGCTAAAGAGCTCATCCAGCATGCGGGCATGTACGTCCGAGCTTTGGCGCAAATCAATGGTCGCCAAATGAAAGCCAAAGACCCGCACTGCCTGGATTAGCGGACCCAAGCGTAGATTGATAATAGACTGTGCCTGCGATTGCTGTAATGACTGGGCGATGCAGCGCAGGTCATCTAAAAAATTGTTGGCATCAGTGTAGGCCGTGGCTGCATAGGTTGGGTGGATAGCGCGACGTTCGCCAGTTAGCTGTAAGCAGGTTGCATCCAGTCGCGCATAGATATGAATACAAGCGCGTCGATAGGGCTCATCTCGTCGATGTGGCGACTGATCTTGGCTGTCGGCAGCCAGCTGCAACAGTGCTGCACTAGGAGGCGCCAGGCTTTCAGCCACAGAGAGCTCAGTACCCAGTGCCTTGAGCTCATTCAGGTAAAAATCAAAGACACAGCGGCCTTGATGTTGGGCGGCTGTTTTCAATGTGTGTGCATTGATTTTGGGGTTGCCGTCGCGATCACCACCAATCCAGCTGCCCATACGCAGAAACAAAGGATCGGTAAAAGATTGTTTGTCAGTGGCCTGTGGGCCCAGTGCTAACTGCGTGTCTAGCTGTTCAAAGGTATTCAGGTACAGCTCGGGAATGACTTTGAAAAAAGTCAGTGGGTAATAGGCCAGCGCGTTATCAATTTCATCCTCTACGGTCAGGGTATGCGGGCGTAAAAGCCGAGTTTGCCATAAAGTAGTAATAAGGCCATCTAAAGTACGCGCCAGTTTGCCATTTATCTGCAGATCAGAGCTATTGTTGTTATTTGTGTCGGGCAGCGTCTCAAGGCAGCGGGCAATGGCGCGGTGCAGTGCGAGCGTGCTTTGACGTTGTACCTCTGTCGGGTGTGCTGTGAGCACAGGCATGATGCAGCTGCTGTTCAGGATGTTTAAAATCTCTTTGGGGGTATGATGGGTCAACGCAGTTTTTAGTGCATAGGCTAACGAGGTCTGGGCGCTTTGACCGTTAGACTCTGGTAGCTCCCAGTGAGTACGCAGGACGTGGTCTTCGGCAATATTGGCAAGGTGCAAAAAATACGTAAAAGCACGTGCAACAGTCTCAGCTTCATCAGCACTCAGAGCCGATAAAGCAGCGCTCAGGGCTTTGCTATCAGGGTTGTTTGTTTGACGTTTGAGGCCTACGGCAGTGCGGCGTACCTGTTCAATACGCTGGAACATCGCCTCACCATTGTTGCCCCGAATGACATTTCCAAGTACTTTCCCTAATAGGCGAATGATTTGTTGCAGTAACGCTGCATGTGAGGAGGTAGACTGCAATTGCATGGGA
>DATGTW010000063.1:0-2271 GCA_035301625.1 Paenalcaligenes sp. | reverse complement strand
TATTGAGGATATTATTGCTCTGTTTTTATATTGGATAAATCAATGGGCATTTCCAACAAATAAAATGAAAGAGTCTTGCCATGACTATCCAGGTTTAGACTTGAATTAACCCCTCCTTCTAAAACATTATCCATGACAAAGTTCATGGCGTATAAATTGGGCAAAAGATATCTCTTGGTAGTGACTGCCCCACGAAAGGAAAAGTGTCCGTTGACCCGTTCAGCAGTCAATTGCTCACACACTGCAGGCCAATACTTTTCATCAAAAAGAATAACGCTGATGTTGAGCCGATTGCCTTTATCGCCTGCACGAGCATGCGCAATATCATATAAGCGCACGATTGATGATTCGACCATATTGATACCCACTTAGATAAAATAAAAGCGGCTTTGGACCTGCGCGCGCGGTACTAAATAGGATCGGGTATGAATGCGATTACGCACTTGTGATCGTATGCCCCCACCCCCAGCTGGCCCCGTGCAATACAGGGCAGAAAGCTCTTGTAGCGCCTGCTCTACCGGTGTTTTACTATCAGCACTGACTGCCATTCGCAGGCGTATATCACGTGCATCATCCAGATTCATGGTAGGCAATAAATCACTGGTTTGATTATCAAACACACTGGACAGACCCACTAGGTCAAAGCGTAAATCCACTTCTATTTGGCGGATTTTCAACCTCTCTTTGACCACCTCAGCGGCTAATAAAGCCCGTTGTGCAGCATTGGGCCCAGCATAAGAAATCTCGGCCTCGCCCAGCCAATCACCCGCAAATCCAGCTGTGACCTTTAATTGCTTGGGACGCGGGCGCCCCCGAGCCCCCCGTACCCACACCCGATCAGGGCCTATTTCCGTTAATTCAACACCAGTAATATCCAGCACCACATCAGGCGTAATGTAATTAGCCGGGTCGTGCACTTCGTAGAGCAATTGTTCTTTGACAGTCGCCAAAGTCACCTCGCCCCCGGCAGAGGCGGGCTTGGTAATTACAAAGCTAGCGTCCGCACGGATTTCAGCGATAGGAAAACCCACCCGGGCTAAATTTGCTACGTCCTTACGCCCAGGGTCTGCAAAATACCCCCCTGTCACCTGGGCCCCGCACTCAAGCAAATGCCCCGCCAAGGTCAACTGCGCGAGCACATCCCAGTCATCCCACGACCAATCGTAATGAGCCATGATGGGACCTAAAGCAAGTGCTGGATCAGCCAAACGGCCCGCCACCACTACATCAGCCCCCGCTCGCAACGCATCCGTCACCGCACGAGCGCCCAAATAAGCATTTGCAGAAATGAGATCCGACTTGCCTACTGCAATACTGCCATCCCCCTCCCAAATGGGAGCGTTTTCAATATCCACAGTAGACGCGATATCATCGCCCTCGATCGCCGCGATTTTTATATCGGTTAACCCCAAATCATGGGCAATTCTTTTAATTAATTGAGCAGCTGCCGGCGGATTGGCCGCGCCAAAATTACCTATGATGGGAATATTAAAACGCACACAATTATGCAAGATAGGCGTGATGATATCAGCCAGCAAAGGCTCATACCCCTGATCAGGATCCTTTTGCTTGCGCACTTGACCTAAAGCGAGTGTCCTTTCGCCCAGCGTCTCGAAAAAAATCGCCGCGGGTAACCCAGCCTGACTAAGCGCTTGGACAACAGGGATGGCTGCATCGGTACGATCCCCAGAAAAACCTGCCCCACAACCAATGAGAAACAAGTCTCCTCCTTTTTCTCGTGTACCACTGTTTTTTTACCACTGAGTGGATTGTTTTTTATTCACTAACAACCATCCAATAGATCTGGAAAATTGTTAACCTTATCGTAACGGATGGCCTTCGACAAAACAAATAAAAACAACATCATTTATTTCAGCAACAACTTGGTTCTATACAACATGCAGTGATTCATCAAATGGAATTACCTTGGGCCGTTCTTTTTGCCGTGCCTGCCATAATTCATACTGTTTTTGCATGTTAAGCCACATCTCGGCACTTGTTCCCAATGCAGCGGAAAGGCGTAGCGCCATCTCTGCTGAAATTCCAGCAGAACCATTTATTATTCTAGATAGGGCAGCACGCGTCACACCGAGCCTTTTGGCAGCTTCGGTGACTGTCAACTCCCCTAAGTACTCACGCAATACAAGCCCAGGATGTGCTGGATTATGCATACCCATTTCTATTCTCCTATGCTAATAATTTAATGATAATTTTGATAATCAACTAAAAAAGCGTTTTTCTTTTTAAATGCGGTCATCGTATAGTTACAGT
>DATGTW010000062.1:0-18861 GCA_035301625.1 Paenalcaligenes sp. | reverse complement strand
CCGGCAAAATTTCAGCCACCACCGCAATCACCTTGCTGGTGCCAATGTCTAATGCGACGATTAAATCCTTAGTATCACGAGTCATTTTCTGTTTTACTCACTGTTATCCTGCGGGGCCAAAGTAATGGCAAAACCATCGTTATAGCGTAAATCCGCCCGAGCAATCGTACGCCCCGCCAATCGCTCTGACAAAGCAGGCCACGCCTGTATAAACCGCTCGATACGAGCAGCAAAAGACTGCGCCCCAGAACGCCCATGGGGGTCAGTCGCCTCGGCCGCTGGGTCACGACCAATGAGCAATTGCATGCCGTTCGAGAGCACCACATCCCAAGCATACCGAGGGCTCAGGCTGACTTGCTCGATGTCCAACCCCAGAGGAGCCACCCAGCGGGCGACTTCGGCATAACGCTGAATCACTAATCGCTCGGATTGCTCGGGGCCATTTAACTGTGGAATTAAAGCTGCCTGCCCTGTCTGCTTCAACGGGGTTTTGTCAGCCGTAAAGACCTCACCCCAACGATTGATCAATTGCTCATTATTCCAAAAGGCCAACGGTTCTTGCTCCTCAATTGCAACCCGCAATTGATTGGGCCATTCTCGCTTAACCTGAGCACGCCGCACCCAAGGCAGTGACTCAAATACCGACCGGGCTTCATCCAAGTTGATATCAAAAAAACCACCTGTCACTTTGCCTTGAATGTCGTGGGCGAGTTCTTCAATTTGCACGTAGTGCAGGGTTTCCCCCTGAGTACTTTCTAGCGCCACCCTTTCTATTTGGAAATAAGGTCTGTGCGCCACCCATAGCAACAACGCTGCCAACAGTATTAGTACCGCTAATACCGTTAACGCATTGGCTATGAAATTAGTGATGCGCACTGTCAGCACGTGACCCCCCCTACTCGTCCTTAGCTGCCACAGTATGCACTTTCAAATTGGCATGCCGCAAAATTTCCATACATAAATCCTCATAATTCATTTGCTGGGCCTGAGCTGCCATCGGCACCAAAGATTGCGGTGTCATTCCAGGCGAAGTGTTAATTTCCAAAAGCCAAGGTTGTTGCTGAGCATCCAACATTATGTCGACTCGACCCCAACCCTCGCAATCCAATGCCCGATAAGCATCTTGAGCCAGCGTTTGCACCTGTTTGGTAGTCGCGGCGGGTAAATCAGCGGGGCAAAAGTACTGTGTTTCCTGGCTGTGATATTTATGCTCATAGTCATATAAGCCCCCTTCTGGCACCACTATTTCAATCACTGGCAAAGCACGCGCCGTTGCACCTGCCCCTAAAACAGGCACGGTGAGCTCACGCCCGGCAATAAATTGTTCGGCCAAGACGGTATGATCGTATCGCTTGGCCAGTGCGAAAGCCTCTTTTACCTGAGCCTGTGTTTCCACCAGCGCAAAGCCCACGGTGGAACCTTCGTGAGGCGGTTTCATGATGAAAGGAAAGCCCAGCTCTTGCACTGCTCCATCCAATTGCTCAGCCTGCTCCAAAACCACGTACCCGGGTGTCGGTAGTAAGGCCTGTTGCCAGATTTTCTTGCTCATCACTTTGTCCATGGCAATCGCTGATGCTTTGGGCCCACTACCTGTATACGGAATGCCCAAAAGCTCTAATGCACCTTGCAGAGTACCGTCTTCACCGTGCCGCCCGTGCAGCGCAATAAACACGCTGTCAAATTGGGCGCCGGCCAATTCTGCCAATGAGCGCTCCCCGGTATCAAACAGATGAGCATCCACACCACGTGAGCGCAGAGCTTTGCACACCCCCTGACCGGACATCAACGACACTTCACGTTCGGCTGAAACGCCGCCATACAACACACCGACTCGTCCCATCGCTGCACTCATTGTCTTTCTCCTAAGAACGTGGGTAAGCGGCTAATACTACCGGCCCCCATGATCAACACCACATCATCAGCACGGACGAAGTTCAGTAAAGAATCCGCCAGCTGGTCCAACTCGGGTACAAATACGGGTTCGACACGACCCGCGACGCGTACACCACGCGTCAGCGCACGCCCATCAGCGGCTATCAAAGGTTCTTCACCAGCAGCAAAAACCTCAGTAATGAAGACAGCATCTGCTTGGCTTAAAACATGTACAAAATCCTCAAAACAATCTCGGGTGCGGGTATAACGATGCGGTTGAAACACCATGACCAAACGTCTGTCTGGCCAAGCACCACGTGCGGCCTCCAAAGTAGCTTGCATCTCGGTGGGATGATGGCCGTAATCATCAACCACTGTAAATTTGCCCCCACCCGATGCTGCAGGCACATTAAAATCACCCAGCAAGGCAAAACGCCGTCCAACGCCCGTAAAGTTATCTAATGCCTGCGCTATCACATCGTCAGAAACACCTAATTCAGTCGCCACCGCAATCGCAGCCAATGCATTCAGCACATTGTGACGGCCGGGCAGATTCAAACATACTGATAGCTCAGGCAATGTACCGGTTGGCCCTTTGCGCTGCACCTCAAAACACATCTTGGTGCCCTGGTGGCGTACATTCACCGCCCGCACTTGTGCATCTGAATCAATGCCATAGGTCGTCATAGGCCGCGATACAAAAGGAATGATTTCGCGCACATTGGGATCATCAGTGCATAATATCGCGCTACCGTAAAAGGGCAGACGCTGTGTAAATTCAATAAAAGCACTCTTCAATCGGGCCAAATCATGGCCGTAAGTGTCCATATGATCCACATCGATATTGGTGATCACACTCATCACCGGCATCAAATTTAGAAAAGATGCATCGGATTCATCTGCTTCGACAACGATGTAATCCCCCTGACCCAAACGTGCATTGGCATCAGCTGAGTTCAAGCGCCCCCCAATTACAAAGGTGGGGTCTACACCACCGGCAGCCAACACACTGGCAATCAGGCTCGTCGTTGTGGTTTTCCCATGAGTACCTGCTACGGCAATACCACGCTTGAGGCGCATTAACTCGGCCAACATCAAAGCGCGCGGCACCACTGGTATATTTGCTGCGCGGGCAGCGAGCACCTCGGGATTGTCATTAGTAATGGCACTGGATATCACAATGGCGCCCATGCCCTGCACATTTTCGGCTTGATGACCGATCAGTATTCGGGCACCCAAGCGTGCCAGACGGCGGGTCACTGCGGACTCCTGAATATCTGAACCGCTAATGGCATAACCCAGATTTAACAGCACCTCGGCAATACCGCTCATGCCCGAGCCACCGATACCCACAAAATGTATTTGCTTAATACGATGTTTCATGCTGCCTCCTGCGCAACTTCGCGACACGCATGAGCAATTTTTTCTGCGGCCTCTTTGTACGCATGCTCATAAGCACGCGTAGCTACTTCGGCCAGTTCGTCACGCTGTCGATCGCGTAACCATTTACTTAGCCATTGGCTGGTTAATGAGCTTTGAGGCTGCAGCCAAGCTGCATCACAGTCTGCCAAAAAGCGTGCATTTGCTGTTTGATGGTCATCAATCGCATGAGGCAAAGGAACAAACAAAGCGGCAACACCTGCTGTGGCCACCTCGGCCACTGTCATGGCTCCTGCACGACAAATCACAATATCCGCTTGTGCCATTGCCTGTGCAACGTCCTCTATAAAAGCCACACACTCGGCATCCACTCCTAGCTGAGCATAGTGATTTTGCACATCATCTAAATGCTGAGCACCGGTTTGATGCAAGATAGAAGGCCGCTCGGCGGGCCTGATACTACCGATCGCCTCGGGGATGACCTGATTTAAAGGTCGGGCCCCCAAGCTGCCCCCCAGCACCAACACTTGTAATGGTCCACTGCGCCGAGCATAGCGGCTTTTAGGGGCTTCCAATGCTTTGAAAGCAGCACGTACGGGATTACCAACCATCACCGCGCCAGGCAATGCTCCAGGAAACCCTACTAATCGACGACGTGCCAAACGGGCCAACAGTCGATTAGCAGTTCCGCCAATAGCGTTTTGTTCGTGCACAACCAAAGGAATTTTCATCCAGCGAGCCATTAAGCCTCCAGGTACGGTTACATAACCACCCATGCCTAAAACCACCTGTGGGCGCACTTTCTGAAAGGCCTGACGTGCCTGCTGCCCAGCTGAAAACAAACGAAAAGGTAATTTAAGTAATGCACCCAACCCCTTCCCGCGCAAGCCCGCAAATTCGAGGGGCAATAACTCAAAACCGTGCTCAGGGACCATATCACCCTCCATGCGCTCGGGATGGCCCAACCACCACACCTGCCAACCTTGAGCGCGCAGTAAATGACCCACAGCCAAACCAGGCATGATATGTCCCCCAGTGCCACCAGCCATGATTACGATACGATGCGTGGATTGCTTCATTTGCTTTTCCCCCGCATTAATCGTCGATTTTCATAATCCACGCGAAATACCAAGGCAATGGCAACAAATGTGGTCACAATGGCCGAGCCTCCGTAGCTGACCATCGGCAGGGTTAATCCTTTGGTTGGTAGCAAACCCAAACTAACACCTATATTGATAAAGGTTTGTACACCAAACCACACACCTACCCCATAAGCAACCATTGCTCCGAAAACACGGTCCATGGCAATTGATTGGCGACCAATTTCAAAACAACGCCAAACAATGAATCCAAACACGGCCACTAATACGGTAATGCCAACAAAACCGAGTTCTTCGCCAACTACAGCTGCAATAAAATCAGTATGCGCCTCAGGCAAATAATGCAATTTTTCAACGCTGGCCCCCAAACCTACTCCAAACCATTCACCGCGACCAAACGCTATCAAAGAATGCGATAACTGATAGGCACTGCCATAAACGTTGTCAGGATTCCAAGGATCCAAATAAACAAACAGACGCTGACGACGCCAGGGGAAATACCAAATCAGGGCAAAAAAGCTGCCTAACAACCCCACCGTCATGAGGGCAAAATGCTTGATATTAAGGCCACCGATAAAGATCAGCCCCATCGCAATGGCCCCAATCACTATAAAGGCCCCTAAATCCGGCTCTAGCAGTAGCAACGCACCCACGACTAAAACAGACACAATCATGGGTATTAACCCGCGCACAAAACCGCTCAGATGAGCCTGCTTTCGCACTGTATAGTCTGCGGCATAAAGCAGCATGAGCACTTTCATGAGCTCGGATGGCTGTAGATTAATAATCCCCAGCGGAATCCAACGACGTGCTCCATTAGCTTCACGCCCAATCCCTGGAACCAAAACCAACGCCAACAAAATCAGGCCGACAAAAAACAAAGGTAATGCCCACTCTTGCCAACGTTTCATGGGTACAAGCACCACTGCAATGGCTGATAACAAACCCAAACCCATAAAAATGGCATGACGAACGACGAAATAATAACGGCCATAACCTTGGTATTCGGGCCCATCACCGAGCGCAATCGAGGCTGAATACACCATCAGCAGCCCAAACATCGACAGGCACACAGTGACACTCAGCAGCAATGTGTCGATGCCAGGCTGTGCCGTGCGCACAGTACGTGGATTAGATAGAGTGCTTAGAACAGAAAGAAAACTCATAGCACCTCTCCTGAATCCAAAGCGATCTCTCTAACAGCATCTATAAACGCTTGACCCCGCACCTGATAGTTTTCAAATTGATCCATACTGGCACACGCAGGTGAAAAGAGAACCACGTCTTGGTTTTCCGCAAAATTAAAAGCCTGCTCGACTGCCAATGGCAACTGGTCAACGAGACTATGGGATAACTCGTATGCTCGTAATGTTTGGGCGATACGAGTGGCATCTGCACCATACAAAATCGTATGACGAACGGCACCGCTTCGAATGGCTTTGGCTAGAGGGGTGAAATCCTGCCCTTTACTCAGTCCACCCACAATCAATATTTTGGGGGCATCAATACCCTGAATAGCCGCGACTGTAGCACCCACATTAGTGCCCTTGCTGTCATTAATAAAGCGCACACCACCAATAGTTTGCACCCATTCGCAACGATGGGCTTCACCACGATAACGTCTGAGAGACTCAACCATCTGTGCGACGGGCCAATCCAGTGCTGCCAATAACGCCAAAGCTGCCAGCGCATTATTTTCGTTATGCTCACCTACCAAGGACAAGCTGCCGCAGGGCAATAATTGTGCATATTGACCCATTGCATCGCGCATCGCCAACCAGCGGCGCTCCTGTACATCGACAAACAGTCCCAACTGCCGATCCTCTTGGGGTTGACTGCGACCAAAAGACCACTGAGGTTGATCGAATTCCTGCGCCAAGGCATAGACGGTAGCATCATCGCGGTTATAAACGACGCGCTTGGCGTGTTGCAACAAGCGTTTCTTGTCATTCTCATAATCACGAGCTGATGCGTGCCAATCGAGGTGGTCCTGGCTGATGTTCAATACAGTCCCTACATCTACGTGCAAATCCTGCATACTATGCAACTGAAAGCTAGAGCACTCTAATACCCAAACATCAGGCCATTGCCCCGTTTGTTCGGCCGCCAACCAAGCACTCATACAAGACGGACTGATATTGCCCGCCAACTGCACGCTAACCTCATGTTCGCGTAGCATATGCGCCACCATGGTAGCGACCGTGGTTTTTCCATTGGTCCCGGTAATGGCAATTAACTGAGGACGGTAATTTTGTTTTGTGGCCGCTTTATTCAAGGCGCGTGCAAATAAAGTCAGCTCATTAATGCACTCGATACCGCGGGCTTTTGCTTGTTCTAGCAAGGCTGCCAACTGCGGTTCATGCGGTGATAAACCTGGGCTCAAGACCACAGTACGTACATCGTCGAGGACCGCAGCCTCTATAGCTTGTGCACCTAACACCCACTGTGCGTCCTGCTCGGACAATGCTTGGCGCAACTCGTCAATGCCGGGTGGCGTAGGACGCGTATCGGCCAGGCGTACAGACCAGCCCTGATGCGCACACCAGTAGGCGGCTGCGGCACCACTATGGCCCAAGCCTAAAACCAATATTCGCTGCGAGGGTGTATAAACCTCAGTATGCATAGCTACTATCGCGTCTCTAACGTAATTTCAATGTGGCTAAACCGACCAATACCAACATCATGGTAATAATCCAAAACCGAACAACAACCTGCGTTTCTTTCCAACCGCCAACCTCAAAATGATGATGCAGTGGTGCCATTAAAAATATTCGACGCCCTTCGCCATAGCGCATTTTGGTGTACTTAAACCAAGCTACCTGAACCATGACTGATAGGGTTTCCACCACAAATACGCCGCCCATGATAAAAAGCACAATTTCTTGGCGGACAACCACAGCAATAGTCCCTAAAGCACCACCTAACGCCAAGGCTCCCACATCACCCATAAACACCTGGGCCGGATAGGCGTTAAACCATAAAAAAGCGAGCCCTGCACCACCGATAGCCGCACAAATGATCATCAATTCACCAGCACCTGGAATATAGGGAAAAAGCAGGTATTTAGAGTAGTCCACTCGTCCCACAACATAGGCAAATACACCCAACGCACCTCCCACCATGACGGTGGGCATAATGGCTAAACCATCCAGGCCATCGGTTAAATTGACAGCATTACTGGTTCCGACAATCACAAACCAAGTCAATGCCACAAAGCCAAACACCCCAAGGGGGTAACTGACACTTTTAAAAAACGGCACAATCAAATCTGCTTGTGTGGGCAATGATTTAGTAAACCCGCTGAACACCCAACTTTTAAACAACGGCCACAATTCGGTAGTCCCTGGCACCGAAACTGCAAAACTCAAATAAATAGCAGCCACCAAACCAATCAGGGCTTGCCAAAAAAACTTTTGCTTGGCGGGCATACCTTCGGGATCGCGATAAACCACCTTGCGATAATCATCACGCCAGCCGATCCAGCCAAAGCCTAAAGTCACCAATAAAACCACCCATACAAAGCGGTTCGTCAAATCAGCCCATAGTAAAGTGCTAATGGCTACCGAAATAAGCACCAGCACACCGCCCATGGTCGGTGTCCCTGCCTTTTCCAAATGCGTTTCAGGACCATATGAACGCACCGCTTGGCCAATTTTCATAGCCGTTAAGCGACGGATGACCCAAGGGCCAGCCAACAATCCAATGGCCAATGCTGTTGCACAAGCGAGCAAAGCACGTAGCGTGATGTATTCGAATACCGTAAAAAAACGAATTTGGGACTCGGCCAATAGGCGTGCTAACTCAAGAAGCATGCGAATCCCCTTCTTCTTTTAAAAATGCTTGCTCTAAATGTTTGACCACTCGATCCATCCGCGCGCTGCGCGAGCCTTTTACCAAATAATGAGCTGGTGCCTGTGCCACCAAATAATCCTGCAGCGTTTTTATGTCATCAAAACGATGTGCTCCATCACCAAACGCCTCGGCTGCAAACAGAGCATCATTGCCGATGACACATAGCTGATCAATCCCCCGTTCGCGGGCATAGCCACCCACTTCGGCGTGCACGGCCTGCCGGTGAATGCCGACCTCGGCCATATCGCCCAGCACCAGCACCTTTTTGCCTCCTAACTGCGCCAGCACCTCAATAGCTGCACGCACAGAGTCAGGATTAGCGTTATAGCTATCGTCAATCAGTTGATAGCCATCTTTGAGCTGCTTGGGCTGCATTCGCCCCTCTACTGGACGAAAAGACTCAAGCCCTGTGGCTATTTTTTCGATAGAAATACCCAACGCTAAAGCGCAGGCACTGGCTGCTAATGCATTGTGTAAATTATGTACTCCTGGCACCGCCAGCGCGACCTTGGCTTGGTCATGGTCGGTGACCAGCGTAAACCGGGTCCAACCAGCGTCAGGATAAATCTCACGTGCACTTACATCGGCTCCCTGTTTGAGGCTAAAGGTGACACACTTGCGCCCGGCCGCCAAACCGCTCCATAGATTGCTATAGTCGTCATCGGCGGGAAATACAGCAACACCGTCCTCAGGCAGGGCCTCGAGTACCGAACCATTTTCCTGAGCCACTGCTTTTACTGTATGCATGAACTCTTGATGTTCACGCTGCGCGTTATTCACCAGCGCCACCTGGGGCCGTGCCAAGGCGGCCAGAGCAGCGATCTCATTGGGTTGATTCATTCCCAGTTCGAATACAGCCACCCGGTGCTGTGAATTCAAACACAAAATGCTGAGTGGGACCCCAATATGGTTGTTCAGATTCCCTTGGGTGGCCAAGTATCCGCCATCCCCATACTGCGCTGCAAAAATACGCGCGATCATTTCTTTGGTGGTTGTTTTGCCATTACTGCCAGTCACGGCGACCACCGGTAATTGAAAACACTTGCGCCAGCTATCAGCCATTTTCTGCAAGGCTGATAGTGTCGGACCCACGACAATTTGCGGCAGCTCTACATCCGGACTCGGGCGCGCAACGATCGCTGCCAGCGCCTTTTTCTGCTCTGCCTGGTCGAGGAAATCATGACCATCAAAACGGTCGCCAGAGATAGCCAAAAACAGCTCACCCGCCTGTAGACTACGCGTATCCGTGGATAACTGCGGTGCATACAACCAGGTCAATGCTAATTGCGCCCACTGTACATCAGAGAAATAATGCCGGGCATTGCCGATCTCTTGGTAGGTTTCATGCCCCTTACCGGCAATCAATATGATGTCATTTGGATTGGCCTGCCATACGGTATCCAAAATAGCCGTCGCGCGGCTCAGTTGGATCACAGGTGCTATCCCTGCATGATCAGTCTGTGCTTGAATCTCATCATGAGCACCGTCCAGGATGGCCTGTGCGATGGCCTCAGGGTCTTCGCTGCGTGGATTATCATTGGTAATAACAACAGAATCAGCGTGCCGCTGGGCGATTGCACCCATCTGGGGGCGCTTGGCTTGATCACGATCACCGCCACAACCCATGACGCAACGCAACGCCCCATTGCGTACAGCTGCTACTTCGCGCAGGGCTGTCAATGCGCGCTCAAGTGCATCCGGCGTGTGGGCATAATCAACCACAACCAAAGGCTGCCCATAAACGGCTTTACGACTACGGTTTGCGATTGCGCGCACAATTTCCAAACGACCTGCAACCGGCGTCAAACTCGCCATAATACGCGCAATTTTAGACACCGGCCAGCCCAACTCATTCAGCACTGCAGCAACGAGCAAATAGTTAGAAACGTTATGCAAACCAATTTGATGAGTTAAAAGCTGTGCCGTGCCATGAACCCCAACCAGGTTAAACACCTGGCCATCCGCGCCCGGATGAATATCTTCAGCATAAAAATCAGCGGTGGGGTCATTCATGGAATAGGTAAATGCGGGTACCTTTCCGGCAGACTGCAGTATCTCATCGGCAAAAGGGTCATCCAAATTGACCACTACGCGACGTAATCCAGGCCGCTGAAACAGCAGTTTTTTGCTGTCGCCATAGTGTTTCCAACTACCGTGGTAATCCAAATGGTCATGGGACAAATTGGTAAAGGCTGCCACATCGATCGCAACACCATCCAAACGCCCCTGATCCAACCCTATAGATGAGGCCTCGAGCACCACGAGATTTATTTTAGCGTCCCGTATGCGCGCCAAACTTTCGTGCATGGTGAATACATCGGGAGTGGTTAGGGATTGCACGATGCGTTCACCCTTGGGTAAGCAGACACCCAGCGTGCCAATACTGGCACAAGGCACACCCGAATTATTCAAGGATTCAGCCAACCAATGCGTGGCTGAGGTTTTGCCATTGGTGCCGGTGACCGCAATGATGGTGAGCTCGTCCGAGGGACGGCCATACCATTCATGAGCCAATGCACCCATGTATTGCTCAAGTGCCGTCACAGCCAAAGCTGGACGGTTAATTTCTGGGGCTGCATGAGCAGCATCATAAATCACAGCCGCAGCACCATTAGCTACTGCATCCTGTATAAAGCGATAACCATCTGTTTGATGCCCCGCACGAGCTACAAATATATCTCCGGACTCAACCAGTCGGGAATCCAGGCACAGCGCAGCCCGGCGGTCACAGTGCTGCTCCAGCCAATGCGTAATTTGTTCTATTGTTCTATCAGTCATTATTGACCCCCCCCTGTATTCACATCCAAAGCCACCAGGGACTCCACTGGTGCATCAGGCTGTACGCCCAAACGACGTAAACTGCCAGCGACCACCTCAGAGAAAACAGGCGCTGCCACTAACCCACCAAAATATCCTTCGCGGCGCGGCTCATCCACAGACACTGCCACCACGATCTGGGGGTCAGAAACGGGTGCAAAACCTACAAATGAGCTACGGTAACTGGACTTGCTATAAGCCCCGTCCACAATCTTGCGTGCGGTACCGCTTTTACCTGCAACCCTATAACCATGAACAGCCGCCCGACGCGTACCCTCTGGGCCGGCTGCTGCCTCTAGCATGGACCGCATAGACTGCGCAATTTCAGGGCTAAAGACACGGGTGCTGGTGGGCTGTGAGTCACGACGCAGTAAACTCAAGGACACCATATCGCCATCACGGGCAAATACCGTAAAGGCTTGGGCAATCTGCATCAAAGAGCTGGACATTCCATAGCCATAAGCCATGGTGGCTCGTTCAATCGGGCGCCAGCTATCCCAAGGGCGCAAACGTCCAGACGCAGCCCCTGGAAACCCCAACTGGGGAGCATGACCAAAACCCAGCCGATCAAATCCATCCCACATTTGCTCTGACGACATCCGCTCTGAAATCATGGTCATGCCAATGTTGCTGGAACGGCGAATAATACCCGCCACATCAAGCACCCCATTGCGACTCACATCAGAGATTACCGCCCCCTCGTAGCGATAACGGCCATTACCCGTATCAAATTGGGTGTCCAAATCCACAGCACCGCTTTCTAGCGCCAAAGCTACCGTAAAGGGCTTCATGATAGAGCCTGGCTCAAAAGTATCAGTAATGACCCGATTACGTAATGCGTCGCCCGTGCGATCATTTCGATCGTTGGGATTATAAGTAGGCAAATTAACCAACGCCAGAATCTCGCCCGTGCGCACATCCAAGACTACCGCCGAGCCTGCCTCGGCATCATGAAAATCCAGAGCCTTTTTCAAAGCGCTATAAGCATCATATTGCACGCCCGCATCAATAGATAAAAAGAGGTCCTCGCCATGCATGGGCGGAATCACCTCGCGCACATCATCCACGATACGGCCTAAACGATCGCGCATGACACGACGCGAACCTGGCTCCCCGGAAAGCAAATCATTAAAAGCCAGCTCGATCCCCTCAAGTCCCTGGTCTTCGATATCGGTAAAGCCCAGTACATGAGCGGCACTTTCACCCTCGGGATAAAAACGGCGCATCTCGTCCTGTTGATGTACCCCGGGAACCCCTAAATCTGCTATTTGCTCGGCCAACTCGAGATCGACCTGACGACGCAGATACACAAAGCTGCGCCCTGGCGTTTGCATGCGCTTGCGCACCTCTTCAGCAGGCATTTCTAGCAGCTGAGCCAGCTGTTGCACCTGCTCAGGACTGGCTTTGTTGGCGTCTTCGGGAATGACCCAAATGGCTTTGACCGGCACACTAGAGGCCAGCACCACTTTGCCACTGCGGTCAAAAACCTTGCCGCGATTGGGCGGCAAGACCATGGTGCGCTCAAAACGGCGTACCCCTTGCTCTTGGAGAAACTGCGTTGATAACCCCTGCAAATATAAAGCCTTGATGAGCAACGCACCAAAGCTGAGGAGCAGGAGCAACATGACAAAGCGGGCGCGCCACTGTGGCATGGCCTCTTCTAGCACAGGATTTTCATAAAAACCAAATGGCTTCATGGCTGCCCTCCCTGTGCTGTGGTTTGCGATGCTGCCTCTTTATGAGCGGCTTGTGCAGGATCGGTAATTTCTGCATCCACACTGCTGGACCCAGCAGGTAAATAAATAGTGTATTCGGGCCCCGCAGGTGCCATAGAGAAATTTTCGCGCGCTAATTCATCAATACGTGCGTTACGGGTCAGTCCTGCACGCTCAAGCTGTAAACGACGCCACTGTGCGTCCAAGTCTTGGGCTTGCCCACGCAATTGTTCAATTTGCACGTAAAGATCACGCGCATGATAGCGCGTGGTAATCAGATGAAAACCCATTAAAAACACCGCAAGGACCAGAAGCACTATTAATCTCATTTTTAACGCCCCCGCCGACGAGAAAAATGCTGACCAGCGCTTTCGTAATAAGCAGCAACCTCGCGCCACTCGTTACGCCAATCATCACCAAGCGGACGCTCTGTACGTTCAGCGACGCGCAACACGGCCGAACGTGAACGAGGGTTGGAATCAATCTCGTCCTGCGCAGGCAGTACGCGCCCCAAGCTTTTAAGCCATGGATGCGGCAGTTGATCTTGGGTCAGTGGTAAATGGGCATAGGCAGCTTCTGGCCTGGCCCCGGTTGAAATAAACCTCTTGACGATGCGATCTTCCAAGGAATGAAAGCTGATGACCGCCAATCGTCCCCCTGCTTTAAGCAGTTGCAGCGCTAGCGGCAGCGCAGCCTGGAGTGCCTCGAGCTCGCGATTGATGTAAATCCGTATAGCCTGGAAGGTCCGGGTCGCCGGATGATGTGCTTTCGGGCGCGAGGGCACGACACGGGAGACCAGCTGGGCGAGATCATGCGTGGTCTGCAACGGAGAGGATTTGCGGCGAGTTGCAATCGCCTTTGCAATCTGGATAGCATGCCGTTCTTCGCCATAATAATGTAAGACCTCCTTCATATCATTAATGCTTGCCGTGGCAAGCCACTGCGCAGCGGTCTGCCCAGTGCGGTTATTCATGCGCATATCGAGCGGTCCATCGTGTGTAAAAGAAAACCCCCGCTGAGCCTCATCCAGCTGCGGGGAGGACACACCCAAATCCATCATCACCCCATCAACAGACGCCACCTGATGCTCGGCCAATGAACGATCAAGATGCTCAAAACCGCTATGTATAGGGACGACGCGAGGGTCTTGCGCTTGTAATTGTTGAGCCACCTCGAATGCGGTTGGATCCTTGTCCAACACAAATAACCGAGCTGTAGCACTCAAATAAGGTAATAAAGCACGGCTGTGCCCGCCTCGACCAAAGGTTGCATCAACAAAATCTCCATCCACAGTCCCAAGAGCAGGCATGGCCTGGTTTGCGCGTCTGGCTTTAAAACCAGGAGCAACCATGGCTGCAATAACCTGCTCGAGCAATACGGGACGGTGGGTGGCTGTCATAAATTAATTTTTATAAAAAGTTCTTTAGAAAGAAAACTGTTCAAACACATCGGTCATGCTCTTTGCCAGGTCCTCTTTCTGGCGCTCATCAAGCTGGGTCGGATGCCAAATCTCAAAATGCCCGCCCATCCCTAAAAGCATGGCCTCACGCTCAAGAGTGGCTGCCTGTCGGAGCTCGGCCGTAATTAATATACGCCCAGCAGAATCCATCTCTACATCATGTGCACTGCCCAAGAGCAAGCGCTGAAAAGCTCGTGCTGACATCGGCAAAGCAGCAATCTGTTCGCGCTTGGTCTCCCATACACTGCGAGGGTATAACAGCAAGCAACCATCAGGGTGGCGTGTTAGAGTCAACCGTCCTTCTTGCTCGGAAATCAGCGGATCGCGATACCGGGTCGGAATAGACATCCGCCCCTTGGCATCTAGAGTTAACGCGCTGCTTCCTTGGAACATGGGTGACTCCCACTTTTTTACACATTTTCCTACTTTTTCCCACTCTAAGCTAATTCCTGTCCTTGGTCAAGATGCAAAAACTCTTTTTCTTCAATCACAACAAGTACTTACAGCTGTATAAAAAAACACTCCCACTAAAAAAACACAAGTGAAATCAATCTATTGGCGAATATGCCTAAAGTAAACTGACACCATCATTTTCTTTCCTTAATAATTAAGGCTTTCAAAATGAAACTAAAACTCGACTAAAAAACCCAAGAAACTAGGAGAAAGCAGGAAGAGCGCGGGGAGAGAACCAGGAGAACTCTGGAAGGAAAGGAGCAGACAGGAGAAAGAAGAGAGAAAAAAGACGGCCGCGCAGCCATCGTAAGTTAACGATGAAAAAGAGGCCGAAAAAAAGTAAAATGGGGAGTGACCACAAAAGAAAACGGAATGCGCCTATAGGCCGGATTCTGTATACATGCCCAATGGACATGCAGGCAACCATTCAGCTAGGCTAGTTATTGCTAAATAGCTCGTGCCACCTACCCGCATACTTGGACGGACCGCCCTTGAGGTATGAGATACCAACGTATGCCTATTTGGTGTTGCTCCCGATAGAGGTTACCGCGTTTCACCCTACAGTACTGTAGACTCGTCTCTGTGGCCCTAGTCCTCGGCTTGTACTTTATACTCGCCGGACGGCTGTTAGCCGCTATCGCGTCCTATGGAGTCCGGACCTTCCTCGGTCTGTATCGACCGCGGTTGCCCGACGCACCCCGCAGACTCATTATACCTTATACTTTCTTATTTATTGCTTTTTTCTCGCCTAAACAACGCACATGAATTTGTTGACTCTACAAGACGTAACCCTTTCTCTTGGGCATCACCCTTTACTCACTGAAGCCAACCTGATTATCCACTCAGGCGAACGTTGCGGACTAATTGGTCGTAACGGATCTGGCAAATCCTCTCTGCTCAAACTCATTGATAATCGCTTAGAGCCAGATTCGGGCGAGGTTCAAAAACGCGTCGGCCTGCATGTGGCCACAGTGACCCAAGAACCCGATCTACCCAGTGGTATCGGAGTTCATGATTATCTGTGCGCTAATTATTTGGAAACCGAGGACTGGCAGCGGCCTGCACTGGTCGAGCAGCACATACAGGCCCTTGGCTTACCTACAGATACGCTTTTACAAAACCTCTCGGGTGGGATGCGCAAGCGCGTTGCTCTGGCTTATGCAATGCTGGAGCGCCCTGATTTGCTGTTGCTTGATGAGCCCACCAACCACTTGGACTTTGATGGCATTCGCTGGCTAGAAGAGCAGATTCTCGATTTCAAAGGTTCTGTGATCGTGATCACGCATGACCGGCGCTTTCTAGATACCGTAACAACGCGGATTATTGAACTCGATCGAGGGCAATTATTCAGCTTTCCTGGTAACTTTGAAAAATGGCAAGAACAAAAAGCCCAATGGCTCGAGGCCGAGGCTCAAGAGCAAGCGCGTTTTGATAAATTTCTGGCCCAAGAGGAAGCCTGGCTGCGTCGCGGTACGCGGGCACGCAGGGTGCGCAACCAAGGACGAGTACGCCGACTCGAAACACTACGCCGTGAGCGCGCTCAACGCCGTGAACGTGCTGGGAATGTACGTTTTGCGGTGGATGAAGGACGTCGCTCGGGCCGTCTGGTTGCAGAAATTAATAATGTCAATCATGGCTATGACGATCGTGTTTTAATTCGTGATTTCTCTACAGCCATCATGCGCGGCGACCGCATCGGTATCCTGGGCCCCAACGGAGCAGGTAAAACCACTCTTTTGAATATTATTTTAGGCAGACTAGACCCTGATAGCGGGACAGTACGCCACGGCACCCAGCTAAACGTTGGTTTTTTTGACCAAATGCGCACATCATTAGATGATGAGTCTACCCTCATTGATGCCATCAACCCTGGTAATGAATGGGTTGAAATCGGTAATGAACGCAAGCACGTTATCAGTTACCTCGAGGACTTTCTTTTTGATCCGGATCGTGCGCACTCGCCTGTGCGTACACTATCCGGCGGAGAACGCGCGCGGTTAGCGTTAGCACGTCTTTTCACCCAACCGACTAACGTGCTGGTATTGGATGAGCCCACCAACGATTTGGATATCGAGACGCTAGAGTTGTTAGAGGATTTACTGGCAGATTACGCTGGAACAGTACTATTGGTCAGCCACGACCGCAGCTTTCTCAATCACGTTGTGACCCAGGTCATTGCCGCCGAAGGCAATGGTCACTGGCAAGAATACGTTGGCGGTTACGATGACTGGTTAGAACAACGTTTAGAAGCAAACAAGGCACAACAAGAAAGTACCCACCAACAAAAAGCTGTACCGCAAAGCCAAGCCAAACAAAAACAAAGCGACAACAGCACAACAACGGCGGCAGCGATAAAAACTGGTACCGAGTCAGCCTCCAGGGGGCGTAAAAACCAACGTAGTCCACGCAGGCTCGCCCCATGGGAAGAGAAAGAGCTCAAAGAGTTACCAGAACAAATTGCGGCCTTAGAGCAGCGCCTAAGCTCTCTGGCCGAGCAGCTGGCCGATCCCGAACTCTATGAAGGTGGACCCGAAAAAGCCCAGGAAATAGAAGCTCAAATAGAAAAAACCGAACAAGAAATGGAGCAGCTGTTTGAACGCTGGGAAGCACTGGAATCCATGGACAGTAATTAGCCTGGAAAATCAACTAATTAAATTAGGCTTGCAATCGCCATTGTAGGGTTTCACCGGCAGCCAGCGGGACTACCCCCTCGTCCCCCGGCACCGTAATTTCAGCAGGTATCCGCCAAGGAGCACGCTGCAAGGTGATATGCTCTTGATTTACAGGCAACCCATAAAATGCCGGTCCGTTGCGGCTGGCAAAGGCCTCTAAATTGTCCAAGCGCCCTGCCCGCTCGAAAGCCTCGGCATAAAGCTCTATAGCATGTAAAGCTGTAAAGCAACCCGCACAGCCACAGCTTTGTTCTTTATGGCTGCGCGTATGTGGGGCACTGTCTGTGCCCAAAAAGAAACGCTCATGCCCGCTGGTGGCCGCATCGAGCAAAGCTTGACGGTGTACCTCACGCTTGAGCACCGGCAAGCAATACCAATGGGGACGCAAACCACCACTGAAAATATCATTACGGTTGTACAGCAAATGCTGGGGCGTAATCGTCGCAGCAATCGGACCTGCTGCCTCGCGCACATATTGCACGCCCTCTTGGGTAGTCAAATGCTCAAAGACAACCTTGAGCTCGGGGAACTGAGCCCGCAATGGAATCATCACCTGCTCGATAAACACTGCCTCGCGATCAAAGATATCAACCTGAGGGTCGGTGACCTCGCCATGAATCAACAAAGGCATACCCAACCGCTGCATTTGCTCGAGTACCGCACTGCAACGACCTAAAAGATCGGTCACCCCAGCATCAGAATTTGTGGTTGCACCAGCAGGATAAAGCTTGACGGCATAGACAATGCCAGAGTCATGAGCCTTAAGAATTTCATCTGCAGGTGTATTATCCGTTAAATACAAAGTCATCAACGGGTTGAATTGTGCAGAGATCACACCATCATTGCCAGCATTCATCTCGAGGTCTAACGCCTGATCGATGCGCTTTTTATAAGCCTGAGCCTGAGCTGTGGTGGTCACTGGCGGTGTTAGATTGGGCATAATTATGGCCCGTGCAAATTGTCGGGCTGTATGGCCAATCACCCCTTTTAACAAAGCACCGTCACGAACGTGTAAATGCCAGTCATCAGGGCGTATAAGGGTCAACTGTTCGGATTGTTGGGTCATAATTATTTAGTAGATTAAACTAGGCAACGCCAGGCTAAACCACGGCACATAAGTCACCGCCAATAGTGCTACCAACATCAGCAGCACAAAAGGCAGGCAAGACACGAAGACCTCGTAAAGGCTCATGTTTGAGATACGCATGGCAACGAATAAGTTTAACCCAACCGGAGGGGTCAGCATACCGATAGACAGGTTCACCAATGTAATCACCCCAAAATGAATGGCGTCCACCCCCACTTGGGCTGCAATAGGCTGCATCAACGGGGCCAAAATGATAATGGCGGATGCGCTGTCCAGAAAACACCCCGCAATCAACATGATCAGGTTAAACAGTAGCATCACCCAAATAGGTGAATCTGTCGTTGATAATACCTCGGCGGCCAACTGGGTGGGCGCACCTGTCGAAGCTAAAATCCACGAGAAAGCAGAAGCCCCGGCAGTAATCAATAATAGAACCCCAGCGACCAATCCGGAA
>DATGTW010000061.1:0-20397 GCA_035301625.1 Paenalcaligenes sp. | reverse complement strand
CGGCATGGTCAGCAGTTAAAACTAAAAATAGGTCGACTAAACATGTAGAACTGCCTGTGGAGGGCTTGCGGACGGGGGTTCAATTCCCCCCGGCTCCACCAACTAAATAAATACTTTGACCGCTCTTTTAGCGGTTTTTTTTATGCCTACCCTTACTGGTATGGATAGCTGCCTTGGCAGTACACTCTCCAGCCATACTGGTGTTTTTTCCTCTTGGCAGCCTATGATTCCCATTCTGATGTACCACCAGGTCGATATCCCGGCCGCCAAAGGTACCCCATTTCGTAGCCTAACTGTCCACCCCAAGCGCTTCGCTAATCAAATGCGCTGGCTCAAAAGACTGGGTTACACCGGTCTTAGCATGCGCGACATAATGCCGTATGTACGCGGTGTGAAACAGGGCAAGGTCATCGGCTTAACCTTTGATGATGGCTACCAAAACGTTTATCGAAACGTGCTCCCTTTGCTCAACGAGCTAGGCTTTACAGCCACCAATTACATTGTTAGCAATCACCTAGGCGGGACTAACTTTTGGGATGCAGAAAATGGCGTGCCCAGCAGCACACTAATGAATCAAAATGAAATCATGCAATGGGTGGATGCCGGACATGAAATTGGATCACACACGCAGGATCATGTCTATTTAACCCGCATTACAACTGCAGAGGCCAAAAAACAAATTGCGCAATCTAAAACAGACCTAGAACGACTATTGGGCATCGAGGTCGACTCCTTTTGTTATCCTTACGGGCATAAAAATGCAGAAATCCAACAATGGGTGGCCGAATGCGGTTATTTAAACGCCACGACCACTGCACGTGGGCTAGCCCTCAATGATGACGACCCTTTTGATTTACCCCGCGTCAACATTACCCGCTCGACTCATATTTTCCATTTCCTGCAAAAATGCCTGACCAAGAAAGAACACCAAAAGCGTCAGCGCTAAATGCATTGGCACCGCTCGATATCGCTTTTGTAACCACTCGATTTGGCCATCAATTCGGCGGTGCCGAGGCCTATGGTGTCGAGCTCATGCGTGAATTATCAAAGCGTCACCGAATCACTGTGATCGGTTATGAATACGATCCCCACAGCGCACTCAAACTATCGTTTATCCCCGTTCATATCAGCAACCGATTACCAAGCTGGATACGCTCTTATTTGTATGCCAAAAAAGTGAGCAAAATCCTCAAACAGCATTCCTTTCAGATAGTCCATTCTCATGTTGGGGGTTGGTGCGGTGATGTTGATGTTCTGCACGTACGTTCAGCTTATTATCGTTGGTTTGTCGCCCCTAAACCTATTAAACGCTTGGCTAACTACCTGAGCCCGCGCGCGCAAATCTACCGCTGGTTGGAAAAAAAACGCATTCACCAAGATCCCCGACGCTGCACAGTAATGGTCTCAGAACAAATAAAAAAGCAAATCCAAAGCGTCTATAAAACTCACTTTGATTTCCCCGTGATTCCACCCGGTGTGCACATACCTCAGGAAAGCGCTGACCTCCGTACGCACACACGTACCCACCTAGGGATACTAGAAACTGACCTATTGTGCCTGCTGGTGGCACGAAACCCTGAACGCAAAGGCCTGAACACCCTGCTCGAGGCCCTGCCCCAGCTGCCAAACCACGCCAAACTTTTAATCGTAGGCGTGCGTGAGCACCAACTGCCCATGTATGAGCAAATAGCTGTCAGCCATAGGCTACAAGAGCGTATTGTCTTTGTCACTCAAACGACAGACATCAGCCCCTACTACCAGGCAGCTGATATCTACGTGCATCCCACATTAAATGATAGCTTTGGCATGGCCCCCTTAGAGGCCATGAGTTATTCATTGCCAGTCGTTATGAGTAGTTCGCGTTACTGTGGTTTCGCTCATTACGCACAAGATCAAGAAAATGCCCTGCTTTTACAAGACCCCAACGACAGTGGTGAGCTCAAAAAAGCGCTGCAAAGCTTGCTCAATAGCATTCAGCTACGCGAGCAATTGGCCCGCCAAGGCCAACAACTGGCTCAAAAATTTGATTGGCAGAATATTGCTACCAACTTTGAAAGTATTTATGCCAACATTTTGAGCAGCCAAAACCGCGCACAATAGACAAAACTGAGCGCAGTCAGACGCAGCCATTAACCCATAGTGCCAAACAATGGCTTATTCAGAAAAATGCTCAGCGACAAGCGCATCAGCATGCTGCACCCAATTTTTATTGGCCTGAGGACTTGCTGGACTGGGATGCAGCAAATATTCCACCTGGGTGTCAGCACCCATCACGGAACGAATACGCTGTTCCGCGTAACGGCCAATCCCTACTAATAAGCGTGGCTGTAAACACTCAATAACAGCGCGCAAAGCCACGTCGCAAACAGGAGTCAACGCCTCACGCTCGGATTTTTTAAGCTTTTCAGGAATCAAATTTCTGCCTTGAGCCAAAAAAAGCAAAGGACAGTAATTCCATACAAAAGCTTGTTCAAAAAACCGTTCTGGAGTTTCAAAGCGGTCTTGAGCCCAACCCCATAAACGCTGTCCACTACCCTCACGACGATGACACTCCATGCCCATAATTGGATACTTTGGATGCTGTTCGGGCAGGGGTTCAGACAAAGGCTCAGATAATTGCAGCCACTGGCCCACAAATCCGACATCCCCAAATGGGATTCCTGTCTGCGCCATCCCCCAAGGCCCAGGATTCATCCCAACCATCAAAATCCGGCTAGGCATCCCGCCATAACGGCGAACATATTCCTGATGATTACCCCAAGCATAATCAAGCGGATTATAGACATGAGAAGGAGTTGTCCAACTCAATTGATCTACGGCTTGGGAAAGCTCATGGCTAATATCAAGCAACTGTTTTGCACTCATTCTGTCGACCTGATTTTTTTTCCACAACGGCTTAGTAACCGCTGCGGCATTTAATAAAAACACATCCTCTAGCACCTCTGCAAGCTGTTTAGCATGCGTAATTTCAACGAGTTCCTCGCTACCGTTCTCACCTACTTGGCGTAGCCGCCGGTTAAGCAAAGCCGCTCGCCCTCCGCCAGGTAATGCACGTGACACAGACAGCCGATAAGTAAAATGGGTATCTGAATGCGTTTGAGTGTACCAGTTAGCGACTTTTTGGTCGGCGGGATGCATCACCTCATTAGGATTAAACTCGTATAGATCCTGCCATTGGTCAGCTACGAAGCCCTGGTAAAACCAACGCTCACCTACAGGATCAAAGCGACGCTCTCCGTGAGGAGTGCACTGCACTATCTGAGGCTCAAGCTGCAGCGCCGCTGTAAGTGAATAAGAGCCAAAGCCTACATCACTAAGCCACCGCTGTCCCTCTATATCGATGAAACAAAACAAATGAGTCCGTGCGGGTATCTGTTCCCGAGTAATCACGCCCAAACGCACACGACCCCCCCCAGGCCGAACCACAAAACCTAAATAATGCAACACACGCAAAAACAACAAATTCTGCTCAAAGCAATAGCCACCCCGTTGTTGTGTGACTAACTTGTGCACTATATCGTCTGGTTGCAAGCTAATCTCACGACCTAAAAGAATATCAATATTCTCAAAAGCGATACTTTGACTATGAGCACGCGTCAGAGCCGACAAGGTCTGTGCGTCAGGGTCTAAAGACCCTTTATAATTAATGCGCTGCAAATAAGCATCTAAAAGAGGATCTGTTAGGCTATCCATAATATATCTAAGTAAGGAACACTACCAATGACCATGTCATCTGCGACCACAAATAAAACAATTGCCATTTTACACGGCGATATCACCGCAATTGCAGCTGATGCCATTGTTAACTCGGCCAATGAAACCTTGTTACCCGGAGGCGGCGTGAGCGGTGCCATACACCAAGCAGCCGGACCTACAGTAGCCAAAGTGTGCACTGACTATTATCACACCCATGGCGAACAAACGGCCGGTACTGTAATACCTACACCCGCAGGCAAACTTTCAGCACAATATATACTGCATGCGATTGGACCGCGATGGCAAGACGGCCACCATAACGAAGCCAAGGACCTAGCCCAAACCTACCAAAACATTATCCAAAGCGCAGATAAACTTGGTTTGAAAAGTGTCTCTATCCCGGCCATTTCGGTGGGTATTTTTGCATTTCCTCTTGATGCTGCAACAAAAATTGCCCTTAACACACTAACTAAAACCCTACAAAAAAGCCAGTATGTACGCACCGTATTGCTGGTCTGCTTTAATCAAGAGATCACCCAGACCTACACCCATATCAGCGCATCAATAGCCACACCCAGGCAAATACAAATAATCAGTCTCAGCCCAGGATATGCGACAAACAATCAGAGCAATTAACCTATGGCCTTCTAACACCTAGTACTTTTACTAAGTGCTAATAACCAAAAAAGTGTTATCATAGGAGGATATTTTGCGTACGCGCTCCAAATACATAGCATACTGCTTGCACCGCTTGAAAATTATTACTCAAAAATATTTAACGCGGTCACGGCATAACAAGCCAATCCAAAAGCAGAAAATTAGATAAACACAATTCCAATATAAAAAAGGAGCAATAATGAAAATAATGTATCCTACAGATCTCGTTGCTCGTCCCGAGCATCAAAACCTAAATCACAACGACATTCGTCTGGGTGATACTGTTTATGTGCAACCAAAAGACGGGCCCAAGATAGCTGCAAAGGTAATCTACAACGCCTATCTATTTGGCAGTAAAACCTTTACCGCAGACGCCGAAGACCCCGTACATGGACGTCGTTTACGTATGCGCTTTCGCCTACAAGACATTCATCATGTGGTCCCCAATACTCCACTAAACTAAATTTTCAATACATGGGGCCAGCCAGGCCCCGTGCTGAAAACAGCCTCTACACCTAGACCAGGTAATCCTTTCCAGTCCTGACTGAACACTTTTACACTCATCACTTGCCCTTGTGCGGCCCTAAAGGCAAAATAGCGACTAATTTAAATTAACCTTTGTCACCTTTGAGGGGGACACCATGAAAAAGGTCTATCTCGCCGGTCCAGACGTATTCGCTAGTAATGCCACAGAATTGGCAGAAAAACATAAATCTCTATGCCGCGCTCACGGCTTTGAGCCTTTGCACCCAGTCGACCAAATCGAAACAACCGCACAAAGTATTTATCAACGTAACGCGGAACTCATTCACGAAGCCGACGCTCTCATCGCCAACGCTAACCCCTTTCGCGGCGCCGAACCTGACTCGGGCACAGTATTTGAAATAGGCTATGCAGTAGCCTTGGGCAAACCCGTCATCATTTACCTCCAAGAACCACTCACCACCGTCAAAACAGTAGAGAAATTCTACGGTCCAGTCTACTACGACCAAGTCCGGGAACAATGGGTTGACCAAAGCGGCTACATGATCGAAGACTTCAACCTACCGCTAAACCTCATGCTAAGTATCCCCTGTGAAATCGTCACAGGAAGCGTTCTAGAAGCCTTATTAGCACTACAAAAAAGATGGTATGACTAAAACTATCTCTTGCTGTCGCAAAAAACTCACTGACACAACAACCGTCATCTTAAGACAATCAGAGAGCAATAGCTCTCGCAGGGCTACTAGCCAACAGTCACCCTGCAAGAAAACAAAACACCAATACAACTAAGCTGGAACTAGCTTTTGATAATAGTTCGGCAGTGCAAATAAAGCGCCATGGACTTCTGAATTGTAGTACTGCAAATCACCAATGGCGCGCGCTTGAATACGCTCGTCGATAACCTGCGCACTCACCTGCTTGGGACACAATTCATCAGATGCAACAGCCAGCGCCCAATACGCGCCATACAGCGGTATATACAACCCATATGGACTGACGTGTGTAAAAACGCCTGCCAGCATATAGCTCAGGCGCCGTACCTGTTCCGGTTCATGGAATGGTGATCCCAGATGCAACACAATTGCACCACCTGAGGTCAGCACTTTCTTGCAAGCAACAAAAAACTCCTCCGTATATAAAGGACCAGCAGGCGTCTCAGGATCCGTTAAATCCAGCAGTACGATATCAAAACGTTCCTCAGTAGTCCGCACAAACTCGGCCCCATCACCCACCTTAATCATGGCTTTAGGATGGTCAAAAGCTCCCTTGTTGATAGACTGCAGGTATTCTTTGGAAACTTCAATCACCGCACCATCCAAATCCACCAAAGTGGCAGACTCAACAGGTTGATGCTTGAGCAGCTCTTCCAGTGCACCTCCATCCCCGCCTCCAATAATTAAAGTTTTTTGGGGATTAGGATGACTAAGCATGGCTGGGTGAACCAAGCCTTCGTGATAGAAGAACTCTTCTTTCTCAGCGGTCATCAAGCAACCATCAAGACGCAATGTGCGCCCCATATCAGCGGACTCAAGCAATTCCAAATATTGATATTTGGTATGTTTTTCTAGCAAACGTTTGCGAAACCAAAAGCCGTAGACACTGTTGTTATTAAGTTTTTCCCACAGAAGCTCTCCTGCTTGATTGCCTTGCTCATCACCTCGCAGAATCTGATTTCTTTGTATCGATTCGGGAGCAAAAACATCTATCAAGCGTTGTAAAAGCCCCTGGGCTTTCACGGAGTTATCGGCGCTGAAATTGCACACATAAATATCTAATGTCACGCCTTTGCGTTCAGGCCAAGTGTGAATTGCCAGATGCGACTCAGCGAGCAATAAAGCCCCTGTCACACCACCTGGCTCGCCTTGGTATTCGGGAAAAGTTATCCATTTTTCACCCACAATGGTTAACCCCGAACGTTGTGTTTCTGTTCGACAAAAAGTCGCCAATGCGTGTTCATCAACAAATAGGGAGAGTGCTCCCTGGCACTGGTATAAATCTGCGGTAAGGTGCAGGCCTTGCATCGTTGTCGCTCCTTAAAAAAAGGATCCCAGTCTGAATCAAGACTGAAAAAAGCCCGAAGCCCGTTTTCACCAAGGTTAGAACGTGGACTTCACGAAAATTGCAATCTTACACAACAAAAAAAGGGATGCATATAGCTTTAATTAAAAAAATATTACTCGCGGCTTATTTACCACAATGACGATCTAAAGCGGCTTAGCGACGATATTACTAAGGGAAAAAAGTGCTAAACCCTGACTTTTTTTATGGTTATCCTTTCACTTGATATAACTCAATCAGACTTAATTCCTTTAAGTATATGCTTATAACTAGGGTTTAGATATGTTTTATGCTGCTTTAATAAGGAATGCCATATGCCTTACCCCAAAGAACAAACGCCTGACTTGCCCCAAAAAGGCAAGCGTGGCTTTCTAAAACAACTCCTCGGTCTGGGGGCCACCGCCACAGTTATTCCCATCCAACCGGTACAGGCACAGATAAATGAACAACCAGTGCGTCGGCCTGGCATTGATGGCAAACGTTTTGCCATGGTCATTGATCTACGCAAGTGTATTGGATGCCAAGCCTGTACGGTCAGTTGCTCGGTAGAGAATCTACCCCCAATTGGTCAATTCCGCACCACAGTTTTGCAATACGAAGTAGAAGACTACGATGGCGATCAGCCCGCCATGTTTAACCTGCCCCGTCTGTGTAACCACTGTGAAAACCCACCTTGTGTCCCTGTTTGCCCAGTAGAGGCGACTTTCCAACGTGAGGACGGCATCGTACTCGTTGATAACGAGCGCTGCGTAGGCTGTGCGTATTGCGTTCAAGCCTGCCCCTATGATGCGCGTTTTATTAACGAAGAAACCAAAACAGCTGACAAATGCACTTTCTGCGAGCATCGCCTCGAGGTCGGACTCTTGCCCGCATGTGTAGAAACCTGTATTGGCGGTGCCCGTATTATTGGCGATCTTAATGATCCCGACAGCATCATTAATCAAGTGATGCAGGAAAACAAGGGCGACATCAAAGTGCTGAAACCCGATATGAATACCAAACCACGCGTATTTTATATCGGCTTGCCAGACGACTTTGTTGATGGCGTCGAAGGCCAAACCAGCGTCCGCCTGGTCACTGAGTTTTAATAGGAGCCCAAGATGAAAATCATTGAAATCCTTACACCAGCCTATGATGCTGCTTGGCTGCCTTGGGCTGTGCAGTATTTTTTCCTCGTGGCTATCGCCACCACGACGGCAATCACAGTGTCTTGTATCAGTTTTACTGATGCACATAGTCCGGCACGTCGTATCTTGCCCGCTGCCGTGACAGTTTTGGTCGTCACCGCGATAGTAGCCCCAATTGCTTTATTTGCTGACCTACAGCAACCGGGCAGATTTTGGCATTTTTATGCTTACTTTAGCCCACAATCCTGGATGTCTATTGGGGCCTTTTTGCTGCCCGTATTTGTGCTGCTTTCGTTACTATACGGTGTTTTTTGGTGGTTTAACAAAGAGAGTCTCTTGCGCTTTAGCAGCATACTCTTGCTAATTTCTGCAATCAGTGTCCTCATCTATACCGGCGCTGAGGTCATGATTATCCGCGCACGCCCCCTTTGGCATACGTTTTTCTTGCCTGTTAATTTTGCCTTAACTGGGTGGCTGGCTAGTCTGGGCGCTATTTTATTAGTGGCACGCTGGACGCCAAATGGCCTGAGTGCATTACCCGCGGGCCTTATGCGGCGCTTGAGCTTAACGGCTTTAGTTCTCTTGGCCATCAGTGCATGTGGATGGGTATTGGCTGGTATCACTGGCGTTGAGCCCTCCTTTATGGCTGCCATGGATCTATTCAGTACCTACCCCACTTGGCGTAGCAGCTTGTACGGCTCTGTAATTTTGGCTCTCATTTTAGTTGTTTTACTTAGCGCTCGCCCCGAGCGAGTTTGCCACCGTTGGCATTCCTTGTTGTGCGCACTGGTCATGATGGGCTCTGCTTGGGTATTCCGCTGGATCATCCTTATGAGCGTACAAGGTGTGCCCAAATATGGTGCCGGGCTTTACTTACAAAGCATGCCAATGGATAGCGATGGCCTCATGGGCATGGTCGGTATATTTGGCCTCTGTATTGCATTACTGGCTATCGTCACCTGGTTCTTGGATCGCTTCCCGCGCGCTCACGGATTTGCGCCCCTGTCCGCATGACAGTGCATCGCTCACTACCGACAATACGATTAGGTAAACAGTTTTTTTGGAATTAGCACAATGAGCAAATCAGACGAACAAAATAAAGACAGACGCAAACTAATTAAACACGGTGCGCTAGCAGCTGGTGGCTTGGCAGCTTTTGCTGCAGGCTATGGGGAAACCCTGGTTAAAACAGCGCGCGGCCTGACCAAAGGCACAACGGGTGCACCTACTAAAGATGCCGTACGTG
Source organism: Paenalcaligenes sp. (assembly GCA_035301625.1). Lineage (GTDB taxonomy): Bacteria > Pseudomonadota > Gammaproteobacteria > Burkholderiales > Burkholderiaceae_B > Paenalcaligenes. The sequence continues at coordinate 11,130 of DATGTW010000061.1, read as the reverse complement.
GCAATGCGCGCATCCCCGAGTTTGCTATTAATCCCGCTACAGGCCAATTGGAAACTCAGCCTGGCCATGTCGTCAGCCCCTCGCTTTGTCTGGGGTGTTGGACCCAATGTGGCGTTCGGGTTCGCGTTAACCAAGATGAGAATGAAATCATCCGCATTGCGGGCAACCCCTACCACCCGCTGGCTACCACACGTCCCGCTGACATGGATGAATCTGTTCGCGAGGTTTTTTTGCGCCTCGGCCAAGAACACGGCCTCGAAGGCCGAGCGACTGCCTGCGCCCGAGGTAATGCGATGCAGCAACAGGTCAATAGTCCTTATAGGGTGCTGAGCCCGTTAAAACGTGTTGGCAAACGCGGAGAGGGAAAATGGGAAAAAATCAGTTTTGAGCAACTGATCGAAGAGATTTGTGAAGGTGGTGATTTATTCGGAGAGGGCCATGTCGATGGGCTACGCGCCATTTTTGACCGCGACACTCTTATTGATCCAGAGCATCCTGAATACGGCCCACTGTCCAATCAGCTGATTGTCACTGATGCCGGTAACGAGGGGCGCACTCCTTTGCTGCGCCGCTTTGCTGAGCAGTCATTTGGCACAGTTAACCGTTCGAATCATGGCGCATATTGTGGCCAAACCTTCCGTATTGGCGCTGGTGTAGCATTAGGTGATGTGCGTAGCATGCCCCACGGCAAGCCCGACTGGACCAGTGCCCGTTTTGGCCTTTTCATTGGTGCAGCACCTGCCCAATCAGGTAACCCATTCCAACGACAAGGCCGCGAGCTGGCCGAGGCACGGGCACGCGAAGAAAACACCTTTAATTATGTGGTGGTTTCTCCTATTTTACCCACTTCATCTAGCCTGGCTGCAGGCACACATAATCGGTGGATTGCAGTTAAACCTGCCTCTGATTTAGCCTTATGCTTGGGAATGATTCGCTGGATGCTGGAAAACGAAAGCTTTAATCAAGAGGTCTTGGCTCAACCCAGCATGCAAGCCATGCAAGCTGCAGGACAAACCTCATGGACCAACGCGACTCACCTGCTCATCAATGACCCTGAACATCCTCGTTATGGCACCTTCCTCAAGGGCAGCGACTTGGGCTGGCCAGTAGAAACAGATGACGAAGGCGCAGAAAAAGATGTCTTTGTTGTACAGCGTGCAGACGGTAGTCTTGCTCCCCACACCATTGCCGAGCCTGCTGAACTTTTTGTAGAACGCAGTGTTGAAGCCGTCAATCTGGGACAGCAACCCGTCGAGGTATGCAGCGCACTGAGCAAAATGCTGTTTGAATCACAACACATGAGCTATGAGGAATACAGCGAACAATGTGGCATTCCCGTAGAAGAGATACAGGACTTGGCCCGTGAATTCAGCAGTTACGGTGCACAAGCTGTTGCTGATGCTCACGGGGGCACAATGAGCGGCGCTGGATTTTATACCGCCTATGCAATTGGCATGCTCAACACTCTGGCGGGTAATCTAAACGTTAAAGGCGGCTTGGTACTGGATGCGGGTCCCTTTGGGCCTTTTGGCCCAGGTCCCCGTTATGATTTCCGCTTCCCTGGCCAAAAAGCTCCCCAAGGGCTTGCACTATCTCGCACTCGCATGCCCTATGAGAATAGCTCTGAGTACAAACAAAAAATAGCTGCCGGCGAGAATCCCTATCCCACCAAAGCCCCTTGGTACCCAATGGTCGGAGGATTAAGCACCGAAATGGTTGCCGCGGGCATTGCCGGCTATCCTTATAAAGCCAAAGCCTGGATCAACCACATGGGTAACCCCATTTATGGCATTGCAGGCTTGCGCAACACTCTCTACAAAGAGCTGCAAGATCCCAAAAAACTGCCTTTAATTGTCTGTGTTGATCCCTTTATTAATGAAACTACGGCACTGTCTGACTATATTGTCCCTGACACAGTCACCTACGAAAGCTGGGGAACCTCTGCCCCGTGGGCGGATGTTATCGCCAAAACCTCGACCTTGCGCTGGCCTGTCGTTGAGCCCAAGGTAGACCGCACCCAAGACGGTGAACCCATTAGCCTCGAGGTATTTTTCATCGAGGTTGCCAAACGCCTTGGAATGCCCGGTTTTGGTGAGGATGCCATTGGCGATCCTCATAGCGATCAACGCTATCCCATGCATACCGCTCAGGACTTTTACCTGCGTGGCTTTGCCAATGTGGCTTATGCTATGGGCCGCCCCGTCCCGGACGCTAAAGATGAAGATATGAGTTTGACTGGGGTAGACAAAAAGTTGGATCTCATCAAAGCTCACCTCAAAGAAGAAGAGTGGCTCAAAGTGGCCATGCTCATGACACGTGGGGGACGCTTCGATCGTGTTGAGGATGCCTGGGATGGGAATCACCTCAAACATGCTCATTTAACTATGCTGCCCATCTGGGACGAGGAACTCGCCACCCTCACCTATTCGATGACAGGTGAAAAATTCTCGGGCTGCCCAACTTGGTACCCTACCAGAATGGCAGATGGCACCCCCATGCGAGAGATCTATCCTGAAAAACAATGGCCCTTCCTGTTGAGCTCATATAAATCCAACATCATGAGCTCTATCGCCATCGGAGTCGATCGACTGCGTCAGGTGCACCCACACAACCCTGTATCCATTCATCCCAAAGATGCCAAAGCATTAGGCATTCGCAATGGAGACAAAGTCCGCATCACTACCCCCGGTAGCAGTGTAGAGGCTGTCGCCATGCTACGGGATGGAGTCATGCGCGGCGCTATTGCTGTCGAACACGGCTATGGACACAAAGAGTTGGGGGCTCGCGCCCACTACATAGATGGCCAGGCCATGCCACACAATGCCCAAATCGGCGCAGGCATCAACCTCAACGATCTGGGCTTTCAGGACACCACGCGCGATGACAAAAACGTGTGGATAGACTGGGTTTCTGGTGCAGCAGTGCGTCAAGGGCTACCTGCGCGTATTGAAAAAGTAGCGGCTTAAAATAGTATCGAAAAAAGAAAAGGCAGCGATAATCGCTGCCTTTTTTATAACTAAAAAATAATTATTTACTCGCTGCCGGAGAGTCCTTTTCTTTGAACAATACGTCATCATCATAGGATACAGCTACTTTTTGCGGAAAATCCTGCCCAAGCAAATGACCTAAACGTGCAGCCTTGGTTTGCAAGTAGTGGCTATTGTGAGGGTTTGCTGGGATTTCATGTGGTACACGCTCGACCACATCAACCCCTAAGTCACTCAGTGCCTGCACTTTACGTGGGTTGTTAGTCATTAAACGCACATGCTCAATACCCAGATGTTGCAACATGGGCAGACAGACCTCGTAATTACGTAAATCTGCGGCAAACCCCAAATGTTCATTCGCCTGGACAGTATCTAACCCCTGATCCTGTAGCTCATAAGCACGGATCTTGTTCAATAAACCAATACCACGGCCTTCTTGACGCAGATAGAGCACGACCCCTTGTCCCTGTTCGGCGATCCGTTGCATCGCACGTTGCAGCTGGGGACCACAATCGCAGCGCATACTAAACAGAGCATCTCCGGTCAGGCATTCGGAATGCATTCGCAGCAAGACCGCATCCTGGGCATTCCACTGACCATAAGTGAGCGCAATATGCTCACGCTGTGTTTCCGCCTCGAGAAACACATGCAACCGAAACACCCCCCAAGGCGTCGGGAGCTTGCTGGATGTGACAAATTCAACCAAAACAATTCACCAACAAAAAAACCATAAGAAAGGATTGCCTGCCCCGTTTGATACGGAACAGGCAATTTATGCTTAGAGCTGCGTGGGCAACTGCAAAGCCAACTGACTGGCCAAGCCAATATAACGACGCGGAGTCAAACTGAGTAGTTCTTCCTTGGCGGGAGCAGGAATATCCAAGCCCTGGATAAATTCGCGCAGCGCCTTTTCGGTAATTGTCTTGCCACGAGTCAACTCTTTGAGCTGCTCGTACGGGTTTTCTACCGCATAGCGGCGCATCACAGTTTGAATGGGCTCAGCCAAGATCTCATAGCAGGCATCGATATCAGCATCAATAACATCCTGATTAATTTCGAGCTTTTCTAAACCGCGCAGGCACGCCGTATAAGCAATCATGCAATATCCAAAAGCTGCACCTAAATTGCGCAAAACCGTGGAATCAGACAAATCCCGCTGCCAGCGAGATACCGGTAATTTTTCAGCCAAATGCCCGAGCAAAGAATTAGCCAAGCCCAAATTACCCTCAGAGTTTTCAAAATCAATAGGGTTTACCTTGTGAGGCATCGTGGAGGAGCCTATTTCACCCTCTTTGAGACGCTGCTTGAAAAAGCCCAAAGCAATATAACCCCAGATGTCGCGATTGAAATCCAGTAATACGGTATTAAATCGCATCAGCGCATGGAAAAGCTCGGCCATCCAATCATGAGGCTCAATTTGAATAGTCAAAGGATTTTGCTCTAATCCAAGCTCTTCGATAATCGCTCGACTAAAGTTAGGCCAATCCACCTCGGGATAGGCGGCCATATGGGCATTGTAGTTTCCAGTCGCGCCATTTAGCTTGGCAGTGGCCTGTACCTGTTGGATAGCATTGATAGCACGGCCCAAGCGATGAGCCACATTAGCAAACTCTTTGCCCATTGTTGTTGGGCTAGCAGGCTGGCCATGGGTACGTGCCAACATCGGCTGATGTGCAAAAGCATGAGCCATTGTGGCGATCTTTTGGTAAAGCTCGTGTAGCGCGGGTAAAACCACCTGATCACGGGCGCGCGTCAGCATTAAAGCATGCGACGTATTATTAATGTCTTCGGAGGTGCAGGCAAAATGAATAAACTCGGCAGCCTCAGGTAAATCAGGCTCTTGGCTGATATGCTCTTTGAGCCAATACTCGACTGCTTTAACATCGTGGTTAGTGATACGTTCGATCTCTTTGATGCGTTCTGCATCTTGCTCGCTAAATTGGGTCACTAGCTGGCGTAAAAAAGCTTCACCCTTGGGGCTAAAGCGAGGTAGTTCGGGTAAACCGGCTTTAGAAAGCGCAATTAACCAAGCCACCTCGACCTCGACCCGATGGGCCATAAACCCAGCCTCGGACAGAAAAGGACGCAAGGACTCAGTCGCACGACCATAGCGACCATCAATAGGAGATAAAGCGTTTAAAGGGGTAAGTGTTTCTGCGATGCGCATAACTCAATCAATTGAAAATGTAAATACGATATTCTAACACTGCAGGGGTTTTCGCGCGGATGATGACGAATAAACCACAGTTCAGGCTAAAAAGCACAGGAAAACCATAACTGCAGGCTCATGGGCGTGCTTTATACAGACATATTGATATACTTTGAAAGGCACACAACCAATGAAAAATCTATATGAAACTAATAGGTTCTCTAACTAGTCCGTATGTCCGCAAAGTACGCGTCGTCATGGCAGAAAAGAAACTCGACTATGAACTCGTCATTGACGATGTCTGGAGTACAGATGCCATCATTACTGAACACAACCCTCTTGGCAAGGTACCCTGCCTGGCCGTAGATGATTTTGGTAATTTATTCGACTCGCGCGTCATTGTTGAGTATTTGGACACACTTTCGCCCGTCAGCCGCTTGCTGCCGCAAACGGGCCGTGATCGGGCATTGGTCAAACTCTGGGAGGCCGCTGCAGATGGCCTAATGGATGCCGCGGTCAATATTCACATAGAAAAAAACCAACGCCCTGCCCATCAACAAAATCCTGCTTGGGTCACGCGGCAACAGGACAAAATAACACGCACCTTGGCCTACCTAGAAGCACAATTGGGTGAAAACTCTTTTTGCTCGGGAATCAATTTTAGCTTGGCTGATATTGCTGTAGGTTGTGCCCTGGGCTATTTGGATCTACGCTTTACAGAACTCAACTGGCGCAGCCAACATGAGCAACTCGCTCGACTGTGTGACAAACTTTACGAGCGCCCTTCTTTCGTCCAAACCCAGCCTTAAGAAGATACGCACCATATTTCATAGCGCACACCGGGCATCACCTACCACCCGGTGCGGCCATCAACCTACGATCATCCGTGGGCAAAAAAGGTCTCGTAAATCATTTGTGTCCCCAGGATAAACAATAACCCGGCAAAGATCCGTTTGAGCTGATTCACCGGTAAACGATGAGCTGCCGCGGCGCCCAAAGGTGCAGTAAGCACACTCGTCACTGTCAAAGCAATCAGGGCCGGCCAGTAGTTATAACCCAGCATCCCATGAATGTTTTTAGTCGTCTCGTAACCAGACCAGATATAGCCCACACTGTTAGCCAGAGCAATAAAAAAGCCTAATGCTGCTGAAGTTGCTACAGCACGTGCCATATCCAGATTAGCACGCACTAAATAAGGAACAGATAAAAAACCGCCCCCCGCTCCTAAAAGGCCAGAAATCACCCCAACTACAAAACCGAATGCTGCAGTAACCCATCTGGGTGGTAATACTAACGCTGCATCAGGCTTGCTTTTGCGTAACATGCGCAACGCAGAAATATACACAAAAGCGACAAAAATAATGGCCAAGAGCTCATTGCTAATCATGGCAAAAATAGCCCCACCGGAAACAAAACCGCCCAAGACGATCCCGGGAACCATCAACTTAACAACATCCCAGTGAATGGCTTTATGCTTTTGATGTGCCCGTACACTGGATAGAGAGGTAAACACAATAGTCCCCATCGCTGTTGCAATCGCAGCATGCACTGCCAAGTCCTGGGGGATACCGATACGTGGCAGCATGTAGTTCAAAAATGGTACCAACACCATACCACCGCCGATCCCCAACAAACCCGCTGCAAAACCCACAAAGGCACCCAGCCCCAGTAGGACAATCAAAAAACCTATCGTCATTATTGTTTTTCCTTATGTAATAATCCCGCCACCCAAGCAAATATCCCCATCGTACAATACCGCAGACTGCCCTGGGGTGACCGCCCACTGTGGTGAATCAAAACGTAAAGTAAACCCCGCCCCTTGGGCCTCTACCAGCTGGCACGGCGTATCCGACTGTCGATAGCGGACCTTGGCGCCATAGGTTCTGTATGCAGGCGGATGGCCAGCAATCCAACTGGCTTGCTCTGCTGATAACTCTGGTTGGTACAACCAAGGATGATCAGAGCCTTCAACCACATAGAGTGTGTTTGTCTTTAAGTCTTTGCGGGCTACATACCAAGCACCAGAAGTGCCGTCTGCGCGTTGTCGGCCCTTGACCCCACCGATACCTAAACCACGACGCTGTCCATAGGTGTAAAAAGCTAAGCCTATGTGCTCGCCTAATAATTCACCTTGGTCATCTCTAATTGGACCGGGCTCGGTAGGCAAATAGCGGTTCAAAAACTCTCTAAAGGGGCGCTCGCCGATAAAGCAGATCCCAGTAGAATCCTTTTTCTGTGCCACAGGTAGATCGAGCTCAGCTGCAATATCACGAACTTCGGTTTTTTGTAATTCGCCCAAAGGAAAGATAGTACGCGCCAATTGTGCTTGGTTTAAGCGGTGCAAGAAATAACTTTGGTCCTTGCTTGTATCCAGCCCTTTTAGTAACTGGAACTGCCCGTCGACCTCGCGTACACGCGCATAATGACCTGTTGCGATACGCTCGGCACCCAACTCCATAGCATGATCTAAAAAAGCCTTGAATTTGATTTCTGCATTACACAGAACATCGGGGTTAGGCGTACGACCTGCAGAATACTCACGCAGGAATTCTGCAAACACGCGATCTTTGTATTCCGCTGCAAAGTTAATTGCCTCGATTTCTATACCAATCAAATCGGCCACACTGGCGGCATCGATCCAGTCTTGGCGGGTAGAACAGTATTCGCTGTCATCGTCGTCCTCCCAGTTTTTCATAAACAAGCCTACCACCTCATAGCCTTGTTGTTTGAGCAGCCAAGCGGTAATAGCCGAGTCAACGCCCCCAGAGAGGCCAACGACAACACGCTCTTTACTAAAAGATTTGGACATAAGTGGAAAGCCCGTGGGCACCAAAAGAATTACTCAATAGAAAAAAAGATTTTACCCGGGTTAAGGATATTATGAGGATCCAGGCTTTGTTTGATTTGTCGCATCACATCAACAGCACTGTCACCGAACTCTTGGGATAAGAACTCGCGCTTGTGCAATCCCACGCCGTGCTCTCCTGTACACGTACCGCCCGCCTGCAATGCACGCTCAACGATGCGATGGTTAAGTTCTTCAGATGCCCGCCATTCCGTAGGGTCATCCGGAGAAAGCAACATTAAAACATGAAAGTTACCGTCGCCTACATGTCCCAAAATAGTACTTGGGAAGGGTGCTTTGGCCATATCATCAGCGGTCTCGACGACGCAACGTGCGAGCTCGGAAATGGGGACGCAAACATCAGTCGTGCTAGATACAGCGCCAGGACGTAACTGCAGACCAGCAAAATAGGCCTGGTGGCGCGCGGCCCATAAACGCGAACGATCTTCAGGCTGATCCGCCCAATCAAAATCCATCCCTTCGTTACCTTGGGCTATTTCCTGTACGATTTCGGCCTGTTCCTGTACAGCGCCAGGACTGCCGTGAAACTCGAAAAGCAACAAAGGCTTTTCTAATAAATCCAGCTTACTATAGGCGTTAGTTGCACGCACTGCCTGAACATCCATAAACTCGACCCGAGCGATATCGATACCCATTTGGATCACTTCGATAACAGTTTGCACTGCAGCCGCTACAGTAGGAAAATGACATACCGCAGCAGAAACCGCCTCGGGTAATGGATGCAAACGCACGGTGAGCTCGGTAATAATACCTAAAGTGCCCTCACTGCCAATAAACAGTCGTGTTAAGTCATAGCCCGCGGAGGACTTCTTGGCCCGTTGCGCGGTGCGTACGATACGCCCATCGGCCATAACCACGGTGAGATTGAGGACGTTTTCACGCATGGTTCCATAACGCACGGCATTAGTGCCAGAAGCGCGCGTTGCTGACATCCCACCCAAAGTAGCGTTGGCACCCGGATCAATAGGAAAGAACAAACCCGTTTCAGCCAGCGCAGCATTTAATGATTCGCGTCGAACGCCAGCCTGAACGGTAGCAGTGAAGTCCTCGGCATGTAGCGCCAGGATTTCATCCATTTCGGACAAATCCAAGGATATCCCCCCCTGAATGGCCAACACGTGACCTTCCAGAGAGGTACCCGCACCATAAGGTATTAACGGCACATGATGCGTGTGGCAGTGGCGTGCTACCCAAGCCACTTCGTCAGTGCTATGTGCATAAACAACCGCATCAGGGGCCATCGTAGGATAAGGCGATTCATCGCTGCCGTGCTGTTCAAGGACAGCTGGTGTCAGATTACATCGATGCCCGAACTTATCCTGTAGGGCTTGAACAAACCCTTCTGGCAAGGGGCGTTTCACCTGCTGAACCGCTGCAGTTTCCATTATTTACTCCGTGAAATCTCGTCATTAAAGGCGAGACCGGGCTCAGCCGACCCGATGTGCTGCATCTTGAACTGCTAACATCAAGTCTTAGGCATGAGCTACATTTGTCTCTTGCTTACTGATCATTTTACGCCTTTCTTGAACGGCTTTGGCTAATCTTTCCAAGACAACCTCGGTATCATCCCAGCCAATGCAGCCATCAGTAATACTCTGGCCGTATGTCAATGCCTGTCCATCGACTAAATCTTGGCGACCGGCTACGAGATGACTCTCGATCATGACCCCAATAATGCGATCATCACCCCCACTAATCTGTTCCCCTACATCGGCCAAGACCTCGGGCTGACGGCGGTAATCTTTGCTGCTGTTGGAATGGCTGGAATCGATCATGACAGCAGGACGCAACCCGGCGTCTTGCATTTTTTTACTGGCTTCATCAACGCTTTGTGCATCGTAGTTTGGCTGGGGGCCACCACGCAAAATGATATGGCAATCTTCATTGCCCAGCGTAGACACAATGGCAGAATGCCCCCCTTTGGTCACAGACAAAAAATGATGCGGATGAGAAGCGGCCTTGATCGCATCGACTGCGATCCCCATGCTGCCCCCGGTACCGTTTTTGAAACCTACTGGGCATGACAAACCCGAAGCAAGCTCACGGTGAACCTGACTTTCAGTGGTACGCGCCCCAATGGCACCCCAAGCAACTAAATCGGCAATGTATTGAGGGGTAATCATATCCAGGTACTCACAAGCAGCCGGCAACCCCATTTCATTAATATTCAGAATGAGCTCTCGTGCAATGCGCAACCCTTGGTTGATATTAAAGCTACCATCCAGGTGCGGGTCATTGATCAAGCCCTTCCAACCGACTGTAGTACGCGGCTTTTCGAAATATACGCGCATCACGATTTCTAAGGAATCAGCATGCTTTTCACGTAATTTAGTCAAACGCTCGGCGTACTCGAGTGCGGCCTTGGGGTCATGAATAGAGCATGGCCCAATAACTACCACCAAACGGTCATCTTTACCGTGCAAAATACGGTGAATGGCCTCGCGACTGCTATGAACGACCTCGCTGGCTTGTTCACCACAAGGAAACTCACGCATGACGTGTGCAGGCGGACAGAGTTCTTTGATCTCGCGGATTCTTAAATCATCAGTATTGTGTGACATGGTCTTTCTCCTCTGTTAGGCCAGTGCAACCATGAGTTTTATATTGGGCAGCCACAAAAAAAGCCGCCCGACGGTGCGCTGGCGGCTTTTTGGAAACTGGTTATAGGCGTTTTTAGTTTGTACAGCCCACCCCTTCCTGCGCCAGCGGCACGGGAAAAAAGTAAAAATAAAAAAAGAAGGATTGGCTGTTAAAACTATGCATAAGTAGAAAGACTACCACACAACAGTTATAGATAGCAAGCACCCGCGGCTGTCCATGTTGCGCTAATTAACCTGATAACAACAAGTCTTTCTCATTGAAAATTTCAATCTATTTGCAAAGCTAATAGTTTTTATCAAAATCATTTGAGCGCTAACTATTTTTCATTGTATCATTTGAGCTCTAACTAATAACATAGCGGTCCCCACCAGTAACTTCGTATAACTGTTTTCGGTTAACTATTCGGGACCCTTTAAAAAGACGAGACAATTTTTCATTTCATAGAAATACAAAAGGACCCATTTATGTTTAATTCAGCGGATATTCCACATCGAGGCAAAAAAACAGCGCTGGCTGTCGCCATTGGC
>DATGTW010000060.1:0-16205 GCA_035301625.1 Paenalcaligenes sp. | reverse complement strand
GCTTTATTTATCACTATGCCTTAGCCATGATTCTTGGCATCTTGGCGCTCTTAACCTTTTTTGTGCTGACGGTTTAATAATGGCTAGCGATATGGCGTCTTCAACTTTTCCTTGGCTAACGCTTGCGATTTTTGTGCCCATCGTGGTCGGACTTTTAATTCTGGCCCTTGGGCGCGATGAAAGACCTAACTTTACCCGCTTTTTAGCGTTGGTCGGGTCGATCGTAGCGTTTTTAGTTACCATCCCTCTTTATACGGGTTTTGATCCTAATACTGCGCAAATGCAATTTGTCGAATTTGCGCCCTGGATCGAGGCCTATGCAGTCAACTACCACTTAGGGGTTGATGGCTTGTCCATGTGGTTCGTGCTGTTGACCGCGTTTATCACGATTATCGTGGTCATTGCCGGTTGGGACAGTGTCAAAACGCGCTTGCCACAATACTACGGGGCGTTTTTAATACTTTCCGGTCTAATGATCGGGGTGTTTTCCGCAGTAGATGGGTTGCTCTTTTATGTCTTCTTCGAGGCCACACTCATCCCCATGTATCTGATCATTGGGGTGTGGGGGGGGCCTCGTCGGGTCTACGCAGCGTTCAAGTTCTTTTTGTATACCCTGCTAGGGTCGCTGCTGACTTTAGTGGCATTTATATACCTATGGCAGGCCGCTGATGGCAGCTTTAACATCTCTGATTGGCACGATCTGCCTATCGCACTCGAGCCGCAGATACTAATTTTTATCGCGCTGTTCATGGCCTTTGCAGTCAAGGTACCTATGTGGCCGGTGCATACTTGGTTGCCCGACGCGCACGTCGAGGCACCCACTGGTGGGTCCATTGTGCTGGCAGCGATCATGCTTAAGCTCGGGGCGTATGGCTTTATCCGTTTTTCGTTGCCTATTGCTCCAGATGCGGCGCATTATCTATCCAGCTTTATGATTGCCTTGTCCTTGATTGCGGTGGTCTACATTGGTTTGGTGGCCATTGTTCAAAAGGACATGAAAAAACTGGTGGCATACTCATCGGTCGCCCATATGGGTTTTGTGACCTTGGGTTTCTTTATCTTTAATGCCACGGGCATGGAAGGGGCGATCATGCAAATGATTTCCCACGGTTTTGTTTCAGCAGCCATGTTCTTGTGTATTGGGGTGCTGTATGACCGCTTGCACAGTCGTGAGATCTCTGATTACGGTGGGGTGGTTAATGTGATGCCGCGCTTTGTAACCTTCTTTGTGCTTTTTTCCATGGCCAACAGTGGTTTGCCAGGCACCAGCGGGTTCATTGGCGAATTTACCGTCATCATGGGGGCTGTGGAGTTTAACTTTTGGATTGGTCTGCTGACCGCCACCGCACTCATTACAGGTGCTTCGTATTCCTTGTGGATGCTCAAACGCGTGGCTTATGGGCCCATCAAGAATCCACAGGTGGAAAACCTGCAGGATGTCAGTGGCAAGGAATTCCTTGCATTGGGGCTACTGGCCATTGCAGTGCTGTTTATGGGCATTTACCCCAAACCTTTCACTGATGTGATGCATGTTTCTGTAGATGCGCTGTTGCAGCACGTCTCTGTATCAAAGTTGTAGGCCTGGAACGTTATGCAAAACTCTTTTGATTTCGCGTTGGCTTTGCCCGAGATCCTGCTTCTGATACTGACTGCAGGCGTGTTGTTGCTTGATGCATTTAATAAGTCTGAAGGCCGACATAGCACCTTTGCGCTGACCCAGCTCAGTTTGGTTGTGGTGGGCATCGTAATCTTTTGGCAATGGGGCAATGGTTTATACGGGACCAGTTTTGGTGGCTTGTTCCGTGTAGATTCACTGGCCATGTTTTTAAAGCTGTTGTCGGTGATTGCAGTCGTGATGACCTTGTTGTATGGGCGTCAATACGCAGAAGATCGGGGCATGCTGGTACGTGGTGGTGAGCTTTATTCACTGACCATGTTTGCTTTGTTAGGGCAGTTTCTGATGATTTCTGCCAATCACCTACTCATGGTGTATTTGGGTATCGAGCTGCTGTCTTTCTCGCTGTATGCACTGGTTGCATTACGTCGTGAAAATGCCAAGGTGACCGAGGCTGCGATGAAGTATTTCATCCTTGGGGCGTTGGCTTCTGGGGTGATGTTGTATGGCTTGTCTATGATTTACGGGGCTACCGGCGATCTCAATCTGGCAGCCATTGGACGCAGCATTGCCGAGGGTGATGTGTTGCGTTTGCCTTTGGTGTTCGGAGTGGTCTTTGTAGTGTCTGGTCTGGCCTTTAAGCTGACTGCAGCACCTTTTCACATGTGGACACCTGACGTATACGAAGGGGCACCTACAACGGTCACCCTGATTATCGCTGCCGCTCCAAAGTTGGCTGCCTTTGTTATTGTGTTGCGTGTCTTGACTGATGCCTTGCATGGCATTGCTATTGATTGGCAGCCCATGCTGATGTTGTTGGCTATCCTCTCTCTCTTGGTGGGGAACTTGACCGCGTTAGTGCAGACTAACTTTAAACGATTGCTGGCTTATTCGGCCATTGCCCATATGGGGTTTGTGTTCTTGGGCTTGCTGTCCGGTGTGGATGTCGGCGCTGCCGAGGACCCCAATAGCTTGGTTGCCATGATTCAGCGCATGCTGGGTTATGACTATGCTGTGGCTGCGTATGCTTATGGTGCAGCACTGTTTTATATGATTATCTATGTGCTCACTACCTTGGTGACCTTTGGGATTATCTTGGTACTTAGCCGCAAGGGCTTTGAGTGCGAGCAAATCGATGACCTAAAGGGGTTGAGCAGGCGTCATCCGATGTTGGCGTTTTTCCTCTTGTTGTCGATGTTTTCCTTGGCTGGTATTCCGCCATTGGCTGGGTTCTATGCCAAGCTAAGCATCCTTGAGGCCGTCATCCATGCGGGCCATATTGGGGTTGCGGTTTTTGCCGTAATTATGTCCTTGATTGGCGCGTTTTACTATATTCGCGTGGTCAAGGTGGCCTACTTTGACGAGCCCGAGGGCCAAGAGCACGCGGCTCCGGCGCCGATGGGCCTGGTGACCAAATGGGTTTTGGGCATTAATGGTTTACTGCTGATAGTTTTAGGGATTTTACCCGGTGGCTTGATGCAGTTAAGCATCAGTGTGGTGCAAAACTCGCTCAATTTTTTCTAATTAGACATCAAATATGAGTCAAACTACTGCGATTTGGGTATTGATTGTGCTGGCATTGGTTTTTGCCAATCTGCCCTTTGTGCTCCAACGGCCTTTATTGTTTCTGCCTTGGCCTCAAAAGGCCGAGCAGCCTCGGCCTGCACTTCAACGGTGGCTGCTATTTATTGTCTTTAGCGCCCTGATTGGTGGCTTGGCCGTGGGGGCATATGCTTGGCTCAGTCAACAGTTTTTCTCGGGTGCTCTTAGCTTGCTGCTCACCACGGTGAGCCTGCTCTTGATTGGGGCTGTTTTGTTTTATATCCCCGGTTGGGTAAATGGTGGACGGGGCATTCAGAAAAGTCTTTTTGACCGTTTTATAGAGCTCACTGTCTTATATGGGTTAGTGGGCTTGCTTGGAATGGCTTTTGAAGCTGGGATTGGTAATGTTTTCCCCCAAGAGTGGGAGTTCTACGCCATCACCTATAGCTTGTTCTTGGTGTTGGGTTATCCTAGTTTTGTGATGCGTTATTTGCTCAAGCGTCGTCGCGTCCTGGTGCCTCAGTAAATTTACAAAGTCATTATGGCTAATCTGATTTTACAAAGTCCTTCCTTGCTGGACCCGCTGGCAATTGAAAAAATAGCTGCTTTAAGCGCGGGTAACGGGGTGCAGGAATTAGGCCCTACCATGGCTCGTGTATTGGCAGCCGATCGTGCCGCAGAGGCCGAGATTAAAGCACTGTGTGCACAGTATCGGTTGGATTTCGCCTACTTGGACGAGATTCATAATTTGCGTGATTGCAAATTACTGGCCATGGATATGGACTCCACTATGATCAACATTGAATGCATTGATGAAATTGCTGATGTGGCTGGACGCAAGGCCGAGGTTGCAAAAATTACTGAGGCTGCCATGCGAGGCGAGATCGCAGACTTTTCAGAGAGTTTACGTCGCCGTGTTGCCATGCTTGAAGGGGTGCCTGCAGAAGCATTAGAGCAGGTGTATGAGCAGCGTCTTAGTTTGAATGCCGGAGCCGAACAATTAGTTGCCAAGGCACGCAAGAATGGCATTTATACCCTGTTGGTGTCGGGGGGATTTACCTTCTATACCGAGCGTCTTAAAGAGCGCTTGCAATTGGATGAGACCCATGCCAATACACTCGAGGTCAAAGACGGCAAACTGACGGGGCGTGTGCTAGGCGATATCGTTGATGGCGCGGTCAAGGCCGGTCATGTGGCGCGTTTGGCAAAAGAATTAGGCGCCAGTCCCGAACAAATCATCGTGGTTGGCGATGGTGCTAATGATCTGCCCATGATGGCCCATGCGTTTTACTCAGTAGCGTACCGCGCTAAACCAGTGGTGCAGGAGCAGGCTCGTTTTGCCCTTAATTATTGCGCTCTGGACGCAGCTCTGAACTGGTTTCGTACATAATAACTAAATTCAATAAGCCCCCCGATCAGTCATTGGGTCGGCTCGGGGGTTGCGATACGTAGTTCGCCAAGAAAGCGCCGTGCATAGTGAAAGCGCTCGGTTGCATCCAGTGGCGCCTTGTAGGTGATGCGCAGTTTTTCAGGGCCATCAAAGCGCACATTACGCCGTGTCTGTACCAGCTCGATGAGTTGTACAGGGTCGACCTTGGGTTGGGTGTCAAACTCAATCAGCATTTGCTCTTCTTGTACATCCAGGCTGGTAATGCCCAATGCCTCGGCGCGCAGACGTAGTCGATGCAGATTTAATAGATTGTGGGCGTTGTCGGGCAGTGGGCCATAACGGTCAATGAGCTCTTCTTGGGTCTCATTGATGCGTTCTTCATCTTTGGCATGGGCCAGTTGTTTGTAAAAGCCCAGGCGGGCATTGATATCCATACAATAATCCGATGGCAATAGGGCAGGTGCGCGTAGATTGATCTCGCTGTGTTGGTCAAATGTGCTCAGCAGGTCATCATCACTACCGTCCCCATCACGCAGGGATTTTAATGCTGCGTTGAGCATGTCGTTATACATGCTAAAGCCGACATCGTGGATATTTCCAGACTGTTGATCACCCAATACCTCGCCCGCGCCGCGTATTTCTAGATCATTCATGGCCAGGAAAAAGCCCGCTCCCAAGGTGTCCATTTGTTCAATGGCCTCTAGGCGCTTTTGTGCTTGCGGAGTAATAGCCTCTTCATCAGGAATGAGTAAATAGGCATAGGCTTGGTGGTGCGAGCGCCCTACACGACCGCGTAGTTGATGTAGCTGGGCCAAGCCCAAGCGATCGGCGCGGTGCATGACAATGGTGTTTGCGGTGGGTACGTCAAGCCCCGTTTCAATAATAGTGGTGCATAGCAAGACGTTGTAACGGCGTTGATAAAAATCACGCATGATGCGTTCAAGTTCGCGCTCGGGCATCTGGCCGTGGGCGACTGCGACGCGGGCCTCGGGCAAGAGCTCTTCGAGACGATCACGGCGATTGAAAATGGTTTCTACCTCGTTATGTAGAAAATAGGCTTGTCCACCGCGTTTTAGTTCACGTAAGAGCGCCTCGCGGATGATGCTTGAGTCCTCGCGTCGCACAAAGGTTTTGACCGCCAGACGGCGTTGGGGTGCAGTGGCGATGACAGATAGGTCACGGATGCCCTCTAGAGACATGCCCAGGGTACGCGGGATAGGCGTGGCAGTGAGGGTCAGTACGTCGACTTCCGAGCGTAATGCCTTGAGGCGCTCTTTCTGTCGGACCCCAAAACGATGTTCCTCATCAATGATCAGCAGTCCCAATCGTTTAAATTTAACGTTTTTAGACAATAGGGCGTGTGTCCCAATGACGATATCAATGCGGCCATTTTCCAGTCCTGCGGTGGTGGCGCGGTTTTCGCGAGCGGTTTTAAAGCGCGAAAGCTCGCCAATGGTCACCGGCCATTCTGCAAAACGGTCTGCAAAGGTTTGGGTGTGCTGCTCGGCCAGCAAGGTGGTGGGGCACAGTATGGCCACCTGATAACCATTGGCGACAGCGATAAAGGCGGCACGCAGTGCGATTTCTGTTTTGCCAAAGCCAACATCCCCGCAAACCAAGCGATCCATGGGTTGATTGGATTGCATGTCATGGACGACTGCCTCTATCGCGGCCTGTTGATCAGGGGTAGGCTCAAAACCAAACCCATCACAAAAAGCCTCGTAATCCTGCATGGGTACATCAAAGCTTTGACCCTTGCGGGCGGCACGCTGAGCATACAGTGCTAATAGTTCGGCCGCGGTATCGCGGGCTTGCTTGGCCGCACGGCGGCGCGCCTTTTCCCACTGACCTGAGCCCAGCAGGTGCAATGGCGCACTGTCATGGTCTGCGCCTGTATAGCGTGAGATCACATGTAGCTGCGCGACGGGCACATACAGAGTGGCCTGTTCCGCGTATTCCAAGTGCAGTAACTCGACCGGGCCTTCGCCCAGATCCATTTCTATCAGCCCCTGATAACGTCCAATGCCGTGTTCTTGGTGCACGACGGGGTCACCGATGCGTAGCTCTGACAAATCACGAATCATTGATTCCAGGTCAGTACGTTGCTCGCGGCGACCACGGGTACGAACCCGCGCCTGATGAGGGTAGAGATCATTTTCAGTAATGAAGCTCAGCCCCAGGTGATTGATGGTAAAGCCTTGGTCTATATAGGCTTGGACGAGCACGAAATGAGCTTGATGCCTAAGCGCATCGTCAACGCTGTCTGCGAGTTCATCAGGATTGAGGTCATGCTCTTGGAGCATTTGCAGCAGAGTTTCGCGGCGCCCTAATGAATCGGCACATAGGATGAAGCGCTGGTCTTTTTTCTGGATCTGCTTGCGTAGTGCCTGGACCGGGTCGTCCGCACGGCGGGCAATGGCCACAGACGGGACTGGGGAAAAATCTGGATGGGCGTCATTTTGCCGTAAATCCAAGCGACGAAAGCCCTGCAGCGTGGTAAAGAACTGTTCGCTATTTAAAAAGAGCCGATCAGGGGCCAGGATAGGTCGCTCGGGATCATGCTTGAGAAATTCATAACGACTGTGAGTGTCACTAAAAAAGTCCTGGATACTGTCATCGACCGAGCCATGCGTGACCACAATACTGTCCGCATGCAGATAGTCAAAAAGCGTGGCTGTCTGGGCGAAAAATAACGGCAGGTAGTATTCAATGCCAGCAAAGGCAATGCCGTCACCAACCTCTTTATAGGGCAAGGCACGCGAGGGATCGCCTTCAAAGTATTCCCTAAATTGGGCTCGAAAGGTAGTGCGCGCCTCATCGTCAAAGGGAAACTCGCGTCCCGGCAAGAGTTCGATCTCATTGACGGGATAGATACTGCGTTGGGTATCGACATCAAAGGCCCGGATGGATTCTATTTCATCATCAAATAAATCCAGGCGATAGGGCACTGCAGAGCCCATGGGGAAAATATCAATAATACCCCCACGGGTGCTGAATTCTCCGGCCGCACTGACCTGATCAGCGTGGTCGTAATTAGCACGCACTAATTGGGCCCGCAGTTGGTCGGCGTCCAGCCGCTCGCCCTGTTTGAAATGAAAACTATAAGCCGCCAAGAATTCTGGGGGTGCGGTGCGGTACAATGCGGTGCTGACAGGTATCACAAGTACATCAACTGCCTGTTGCGAGAGGGCGTACAATGTGCTTAGTCGCGTTGATATTAACTCTTCGTGGGGCGAAAAACGATCATAGGCCAGGGTTTCCCAATCGGGAAATGCACAGGTCCTGAGTTGGGGTGCAAAGAGTTGTATTTCATCGGTCAGGCGATGGGCATCAACTGGGTTGGCGCACAGGATGACCAGTGGGCTTTGGCTTTGTTGGGCCAAATGAGCCAGCAACCAGGCATCACCAGATCCTGCCGGCATGGGTTGTTGATAACGATGGCCTTTTTTCAGGGCTAAGAGCGTGTGATCGGTGCTGGGTAGAGAAAACATCAGTGAAAGTATTACTATGGTACGCGCGCTGGGGCCCGGTTGGCCCCAGCATGAATTATGATAGGTAGATTTTAGACTGTTTAAAAATAATTTGGGAGAACAACCATGAAAAGGGGTTCGCTTTCTAGTCAGTGGGTAAAAGCGATAGGCGTGGGGGCGTTTGCATTAACAGCCAGTGTACAGGCTTGGGCGCAGGATCCTGTCAAAGTAGGGATTGCGCTGGATTTATCCGGGCCATTTTCAGTACTGGGTGCAGAGGCTCGTGATGGCTTTAACCTAGCCATCGAGACGTTAGATGGTCAGCTGGGCGGTTTGCCGGCTGAGTTTTTGCAAAATGATTTTGCGGGTAGTCCTGAACAGGCCACTCAGCTGGTCAATCGTTATATCCAGCGTGAAGACATTGATTTATTTACTGGGCCTATTGGCTCCAATGCGGCGCTGGCAGTGGCCCCTGCTTTATTTAAAGCCCAGATACCTTATTTGTCCAGTAATCCCGGACCCAGTCAGTTTGCCGGGAAACGTTGCAGTCCGTTCTTTTTTGGTCAATACCAAAATGATACCTACGATGAGGCCGCTGGCTATCTGGCCAACGAAGAGGGCTATGAGAAAATGGTCATCGTTGCACCCAACTACCCTGCCGGTCGCGACCATTTAAATGGTTTCAAACGCCTGTACGAGGGTGAGGTCGTAGACGAAATTTACACTCAAATGGGGCAAATCGACTACGCTACCGAAATTGCGCAAATCCGCAGCACTAAACCCGATGCCGTGTTTTTCTTTTTGCCAGGGGCGATGGGCATCAATTTCATCAAGCAGTACGTATCTAGCGGTTTACAAGACACCCCATTGGTAGCCCCCGGGTTTTCTGCTGACCAGGATGTGATCAGTGCCGTAGGGGAAAGCATGGAGGGGTTGCTTAGCACCACACACTGGGCACATGACCTACCCATCGAGGCCAACGAACGTTTTGTTGAGGCTTTCCGCGAAAAGTACGAGGGGCGTTATCCCACGGTTTATGCAGCAATGGCTTATGACAGTTTGATGGCGATGGATGCAGCTGTGCGTGATGCGGGTGGGGTTCAGGATAAACAGGCCTTGGTCCAGGCGTTAGAAAACCCCAGCTTTGAGTCGGTACGTGGTGAATTTGAATATGGGCCTAACCACTATCCCATCCAAAATTACTATGTGCGCGAGGTGCACGCTGATGAGGATGGGGTGTACACCAATAAATTGGTGGGGACTGTGCTTGAAAACCACCAGGATGCGTACGTAGACGAATGCCGCATGTAACGGTTAGATAGGGCTCAGGATATAAGGCATGGATGCAGTTTTTGTTGCCGAGCAATTGCTCAATGGAGTGGGTTATGGCCTGATGCTGTTTTTGATTGCGGCAGGTCTGACCCTGGTATTTGGCATTATGGATACCATGAACCTCGCACATGGCTCGTTATTTATGGTGGGAGCCTATTTGGCAGCACGCATCCATGTCAGTAGCGGCTCTATGTGGGTGGCTGTATTAGCGGCGGTGGCAGTGACCATGGCAGTGGCCTGGGTGTTAGAAAAAGGGGTGATGCGCTTTTTGTATCGCCGTGATCATTTGGCTCAGGTTTTGGCCACCTTTGGCATTATTTTGATCACTGATGATGCGGTCAAGGCTATTTGGGGCGTAGCGCCGATGATGGCTCCCATGCCCTCGGGTCTCAGTCAGCCTGTCATGCTTTTACCCGGTTTGTACTATCCGGCGTATCGTTTGCTGCTGATAGGTGCTGGTTTATTGGTCGCCCTTGCTTTGTATGTGTTGGTGAATCATACGCGTATCGGTATGTTGGTACGGGCAGGAGCCTCTAATCGTATGATGGCCGAGTTTATGGGGGTGCGGGTGGGACGCATCTTTTCTTTTGTCTTTGTGTTGGGGGCCGGGCTGGCGGCGCTGGCCGGGGCTCTGATGGGGCCCATCAGTGCGGTGCAAGTAGGCATGGGCGAGAAAATCCTCATCCCGGCACTGGTCATCATCGTTATTGGGGGGATTGGTTCGGTGCGGGGCGCTTTTGTTGCGGCTATGCTGGTGGGTATGCTGGACACCATCGGACGGGCATTTTTACCCCCTTTGTTACGAGCTGTACTGCCCCCTGCCGTTGCCGCCGATATGGGGCCTGCGTTGGCAGGCATTATGGTGTATTTGCTCATGGCCATTGTGCTGGCAGTCAGGCCCGAGGGCTTGTTCCCAGCAAGGGCTTGATTGGCTGATTTTTACATGAGTGCTTCAGTAGACGATCATTTAGCAGTTCCACTTTCCCGACAGCCACGGCCCGGGGTGCTTGCTCGTGCTCTACCGTGGTTGGTGTTGTTGGGGTTTATGCTGGTGCCTGTGATGGATCAGCTCTGGGGGCTGAGCTATTACGTGGGCTTTGTATCCCGTTTGTTAATCATGATGATTGCGGCCAGCAGCCTTAATTTTATCCTTGGTTATGGCGGGATGGTGGCTCTGGGTCATGCCAGTTTTATGGGTGTTGGGGGCTATGCTTTAGTGGCCTGGGTCGATGCCGGTTTTGATTCGGCTTGGATTGCCTGGGGACTGGGTGTGGCAGTGGCTGCTGTGCTGTCTTTGCTGATTGGGTTGGTGGCATTGCGCACGCGCGGGGTGTATTTCATCATGATTACTTTGGCCTTTGCCGAAATGCTGTACTATTTTGCTGTGTCCCTGAGCACTTATGGTGGTGATGATGGCTATAGTATTTATTTCCCATTGACCCTGGGACAATGGCTGGATGACTGGGCCTATGGTTTTTATGCTGTGGTGCTGGGTTGCGCAGTGTTGGTGTATATGCTGACCAGCCGACTCGAGCATGCCCGTTTTGGTCATGCCCTCAAAGGGGCACGGGATAATGAAAGTCGTATGCAAGCGCTTGGCTACCCCGTGTTTCGGATTCGTTTACTGGCTTTTGTGGGTGCGGGGGCTATTGCTGGGTTGGCAGGGGGGTTGTTGGCTTTTCAGGATAGTTTTGTGAGTCCATCCTCTATGCAATGGACTCATTCAGCAGTATTGATCGTGATGGTTGTTATCGGGGGGATGGGCCATCGCTGGGGGGGCGCTTTAGGGGCCGCCATTTGGTTGGTGCTCGAGGAATTCCTACGTATGCATACTGATTATTGGCATTGGCCTATGGGGGTATTACTGCTGATTATTGTGTTTCTGGCTCCCCGCGGCGTGGCCGGGTTGTTTACACGAGTTCGGTCATGACGCTTTTTTATACAGAAAACCTGCGTAAACGTTTTGGTGGCTTGGTGGCCACTAACGATGTGTCATTGCGCATCGAAACGGGTGAGATCCATGCCTTGATTGGTCCCAATGGCGCCGGTAAGTCTACCCTGGTTAACCTGATCTCTGGTTTTGAGCAACCCGACAGTGGCGATATTGTGTTGGATGGCCAATCTTTGGTGGGGCGTCCGGCTGCACGACGTGTGCAGGCGGGCTTGGGTCGGTGCTTTCAGGTGACCAATATTTTTGTCCATAACACTGTATTGGATAATTTGTTGTTGGCTGTGCAAGCGCACACAGGCAGCAGTTTCAGGTTTTTTGCCCGCCGTTCTCACGAACAACAGCTTTATGATCGCGCCGAGGCCTTGGCAGCTCAATTTGGCCTCCAAGATGTATTGCAGCATCGAGCGGGTACTTTGGCCCATGGCATGCAGCGCCGCCTGGATTTAGCCCTTGCTCTGGCAGGTGAGCCCAAACTTTTATTATTAGACGAACCCATGGCCGGGATGGGGCCCGAGGACGCTCCACGTATGCTGGCCTTGATTCGTGAGCTCAACCAACAGGCCACTATTTTATTGATCGAACACGATATGGAAACGGTATTTCAGCTGGCTGATCGCGTGTCTGTGTTGGTTTATGGACAGATTTTGAAAACAGGGCGTCCAGACGAAATTAAAAATGATCCCGAGGTCAAGGCCGTTTATTTAGGGGCGGATAACGATGTGTGAGCGCGGCCTGTTAAGTGGATGCTTGTAAAATGACAACAGATAAACCAGTGTTATTGCAGTGCACCGGGCTCGCGGCCGGTTATGGGCCCAGTCAGGTGCTTTTTGATGTTGGACTAGAGATTAAAGAACAAGAGGTGGTGACTCTGCTGGGCCGCAATGGGATGGGTAAAAGCACCCTAATTAAAACGATTATTGGTGCGCTCAAACCCACTGCAGGCCAGGTTTTGTTTGATGGGCAGCATATCCACCGGTTGCGTCCTGATGCGATTGCCCGGCGCGGCGTGGCAATTGTCCCTGAGGGGCGTTTATGCTTTCCAAACCTCACGGTACAAGAGCATTTATTAGCCTTTGCGGCACAGCGTAATCCGGCTGTCCAGCCATGGACATTAGAGCGTATCTATCAGATGTTTCCTCGATTACAAGAGCGTGCACAAAACCTGGGGCATCAGCTTTCTGGGGGCGAGCAGCAAATGCTGGCAATTGGCCGTGCCCTGTCGACTAACCCGCGTTTATTGATCCTGGATGAGGCCACCGAGGGCTTAGCCCCCATCGTGCGCGAAGAGATTTGGCAGTGCCTGGATCAGCTGCGAGCAGCCGGGCAAACGATTTTGGTGGTTGATAAATATATAGAGCGCCTGTTGGGGCTGGCTGATAAGCACTTTATTTTAGAAAAAGGTCAGGTAGTCTGGGAAGGAGATTCACAACAGCTACAAGATGCTCGTGATTTGTGGAGCAATTATTTAAGTATTTAACAGTAAGCAAAGGTGCAAATGGAATACAATGCACGGATTACTGATTAAAGGTCTAAAGTCATGTCCGAAAAAATCATTGCCATTGTGCCAGCCGGCGGGATTGGCGCCCGCGCCCGTCGCGGGGGGGCCGCAGCTTTGTTAAAGCCCGATTTGCCCAAGCAGTACGAATTGCTGCGCGGACTACCTATGCTGCGATGTTCAGTGCAGTGCTTGGTTGACGAGCCACGTATCGAGCAGGTGCGGGCGATTGTACGTCCCGAGGACACTTGGGCCGAGCGCGCGTTGCAAGGCCTTAAAAAAACAGTCTGGCGTCACTGCGGGGGTCCCACACGGGCTGATACTGTACGTAATGCCTTGCACGATTTACAGCCTGATGAAGATACTTGGGTGCTGGTGCATGATGCTGCCCGTCCTGGGCTCCCTTTTGATGCTTTACAGCGTTTGATCGATACTTGTTTGCGTACCGGACAGGGTGGGTTATTGGCCATTCCGGTTCCTGACACATTAAAGCGGATAGCAGAAACTACAGATGGTGACGCCTCTGATGTGCTTTTCCGTGTGGGACAAACTATTAATCGAGAGGGGCTGTGGATAGCACAAACCCCACAAATGTTTAATGGTCAGGCATTGATGCGCGCTTTGGATGACGCATATGAGGCTGCAGTTGAGGTGACCGATGAGGCTTCTGCCATGGAGCGCATGGGCGAGCAGCCCCTACTGATTGAGGGTTCAGTTAAAAACTTTAAGGTGACCTGGCCAGGTGATTTTCAATTGATGGAGCAGTGGTTATAGCAATGGCAACTGAATTTCGTGTTGGACAGGGTTTTGACGTACATGTGTTGGTAGCTGATCGCCCTTTGATTATTGGGGGCGTCGAGATCGAGCACAGTCATGGTTTGTTAGGGCATTCAGATGCAGATGTTTTATTGCATGCCGTCACTGATGCTTTGTTAGGGGCAGCGGGTCTGGGTGATATTGGGCAGTTATTCCCGGATACTGATGTTCAGTATGAAAATGCCGATAGTCGGGTGTTGCTGCGGCTCGCCTACGAGCGTGTGCAAGCCGCGGGTTGGCAGGTGGTCAATATCGATGCCACCATCCAAGCACAGGCCCCAAAAATGGCGCCGCATACGCCTTTCATGCGCGATAACATAGCAACTGATTTGAATACGCCTGCAGAACGCATCAATATCAAGGCCAAAACCAATGAGGGATTGGGGCACATTGGTCGCAAAGAGGGGGTTGCAGCGCAGGTGGTAGCGTTGTTACAGCGTTAGATTTTCTTGGGGTTGCGCGCATGCGGCAGGATGATTTGTGCTTCTAATCCCTCGTTAGGTGCAGAGTTCAACTTGAGATCGCCGCCCACTTGACGCAGTAGCCGCTCAACAATGGCCAGCCCCAGACCTGCACCACTCACACCAGTGCGGGCTGATTCCCCTCTGGAAAATGGCCTTAGTAATCGTTGTATTTCGTGTTTGGCAATGCCGCTGCCCTCGTCTTTGACCTCGATGATGACTTGCTGGCTGTTTTGATAGGCATGCAGATGAATATAGGCATGATTATCATTGGGGCTACGACCGTAACGTCGTGCATTTTCAATGAGGTTAATGACGATCCGCTTGAGATCATGTGCAGCTATTTTAGCCCATAGGTTGGGTTGTATCTGGGCGCTTAGCGTACCGCCTAACGTCTCGGTGTGGGGGCGTTCGCGCTCGTAAATCTCTTCCACTACTTGGGTGATGTCAATACCCTCGTCTGGGGCGCTGCCGGCCGGGCGCGCGTATTCCATTAATTGCTCAATACTATGATTAATTTGAGCCAAATCCTCGTCGATGGCTTGTCGTGCTTCGTCCGACATTTGGCTCATTTCAATTTCCAGGCGCATGCGCGCTAATGGGGTACGCAAATCATGAGAAATCCCTGCCAGCATGATTTCTCGATCGGCTTCTGCCTGTTGAATATCGCGTACCATGCGATTAAAGGCTATGTTCATATCGCGAATCTCGGCAGGCCCGCGTTCGGGTAGGGTCATGGGTGTTTCGCCACGTGATAATTCTTGGGCAACCTGTGCCAACTGTGCCAAGGGGCGGTTAACAAAACGCACACTCACCGCGGCACCCACCAACGCTAACACCAATGCGGTGACCGCCCACCCCAACCATTCTGGGCCGGTGGTCAGGCTGAGTTCCTCGCGGTTAAAGACGATCCAGAATTTTTCAGTACCTAATTCAAAAGATACCCAGATACCTGGCAGATCATTGACAGACCACATGACCAAGGTGTTGCTGCCCAGGTTTTGTCGGATTTCACTGGCTACGTGTTGCCAGTAATCAGTGCGGGGTAGGGGCTCGAGGACATCGCTAACAGCCCGAGGTTGGACGCGCAGCCCCTCTTTGGTGGCCAGATCCAACAAGAGCTCGGGACGGTTTTCATCAGGAGCATATTGGATGGCTGATTTAGTAATGCTAACAGCAGAGGTTACCCGCAGTGCCATTTGATGCGCTCGGGGGCCCTCTTCCATACTAAAAAACACCTGTAACCACGCCCCCAGACTGACTAGCATCAGCATGGCCAATAACAAAAAGGAACGCGAAAACAGGCCGAGTTTGATCGGCCTGTCTTTGGTTTTTGAGTCCTTTTTTGGAGGCTGCTGGGTAGGTTCTACTGAGCCACGGTGTTCTGTCATGAAACGCCAAATGTGTTAGTGACCACCATCGGGTACGAACACATAACCAAGACCCCAAACAGTCTGGATGAATACAGGTTTGGATGGGTTGGGCTCGATGAGCTTGCGCAATCGGGAAATCTGCACATCAAGACTGCGATCAAAGGCCTCGTATTCGCGACCCCGTGCTAATTCCATCAGCTTATCACGAGACAGTGGGATTTTGGGGTGACGCGCAAACACCTTGAGAACGGAGAACTCACCCGTAGTAATGGGGATGACTTCGTCGTTTTTAGTCAAAGTGCGTGTAGAAAGGTTAAGTGTGTAGGGACCAAACTCGACCGATTCGTTGTCTTGGCTGGGCGCACCTGGGTGCTCATCGCTGCCGCGACGACGCAAGATAGCGTTGACGCGTGCCAAGAGTTCGCGTGGATTAAAGGGTTTGACCAAATAATCGTCAGCCCCCATTTCCAAACCAACGATACGATCAATTTCTTCGGCCTTGGCTGTGAGCATGATAATGGGAGTGTTATCATGGCCACCACGTAGGCGTCGGCAGATGGATAGGCCATCTTCGCCTGGCAACATAATATCAAGGACGAGCAAATCAAAGTGCTCGCGTTGCCAGAGTTTGGTCATCTCTTTGCCGTCTTCGGCGACAAATACATTAAAGCCCTGCTCGCTCAGATAGCGACGTAGCAGATCCCGTAACCGAGGGTCATCATCGACGACAAGAATCTTTCGCGGAGTGTGGTTTTGTGTA
>DATGTW010000059.1:0-3357 GCA_035301625.1 Paenalcaligenes sp. | reverse complement strand
ATCCAACATGAGCTCTTGGCCTAGTGTTGGGTTATCATGCTGACAATGTTCGGCACCAGTTTCTTCTGCTGTAGTGAGCCGCAGTGTAGCTTTTAGCCCATGATCAAGTGCATATTGGTAGACTCGGTTACTGGCCTCTACGCCAAGCACGTCGTGCCCACCATGGATGATGAGATAAGGGCATTTCATATTTTCGAGTACACCTTCCAATGTAAATGGGCGTGCAATTTCTGCTGCTTCGGCCATATTTTCTGCACCAAATACCCATTTAATATGTTTTGCTAGCCCGTGGCTATCGTCACGTGCTTTCCATCGCTCGTGGACGTCCCAAATTGCGCCATGAGATATACAAGCGGCTAGCCGTGGTTCCATTGCTCCTGCGCGTGCTGAATAATACCCACCTAGGCTCGAGCCGCTGACAGCGATTTTATTGATGTCTACATCATCGCGTTGCTCAAGCCAATCAATACATTTTCCGATGGGTACTTCGTAGTCATATCGGGTTACCAATTGATGGCGTCGCAAAGCTCCGCCTTGACCAGGCCCGTCTACTAACAGCACTGAAATCCCTCGCTGTAGTGCGCCCCGGCCAACCATGAACCACAATTCATCTTTAAATGAATCCAGCCCACCAACTGCAATCAATACGGGTTGGCAAGAACCACCATTTGCTGAGCGTATAAAATAACCAGGGAGTGGTTTCCCGAGCTCATAAGGGATGTCTACCACTTCACCTGCAGGGGTTAATTGCCCTAAAAACTTTTGAAAGCTCTCCTCGCATAAATTAAAAGTTTCCATACGACGCGGCTCATCAGGATCAAGCCAAAACTCAGCTTCCCGATAGTAGTTGGTTGCCCTAAGCCAGCAATTCATTGCAGTACGGACATGCCCATTTTTAAAAGCTTCATCACCTCGGTCAAGGTTCCTTTGGGCAATGTGTAACCACTCTCTGTACCAACTTTCAAAATCATTCGGGATGATCTTACTACCCGCCTGAAAGACCTCGCTCACCGCGCCCCCACCCTCTTGGGTTTCACCCAGGCCTCGCCTAAATTGATAAGACATCCAAAAATCATCGTACCAATGGTGCCAACCAAAGGGTTCGTATCCGGGTGCTTTTATATCTTGATTCATTGTCGCTCCTCACTTTTATCAAGTTACATAGGCTCATAGCCAATATCTTTAACTAATCGTGCAAATTTCTCATCCTCTTCTTCTAAAAACTGTGCGAAATATCCTTTTGATTCAGTCACAGGGATAAGACCAAGAGTGTGCATTGTTTTTTGCATCTTATCGCTTTCTATGGCTTCATTAATAGCTAAGTTCAGCTGCTCTAGAATATCTTCGGGGACACCTGCTGGAGCCACAATCCCAAACCAACCTGTTGAGCTATAACCATCCACAAACTCGGAAATAGCTGGTAGTTCAGGCAATTGTGGGTCTCGCTCAGGATAGGTAATACCCAGCAGCTTTAACTTACCTGATTCAATTTGGTCCGCAATACTGGTATAGGCATTTAGACCGATATCTAACAACCCACCCATCAAATCAGTCACAATAGCGCTATTGCCCTGATACGGCACATTTAAAAATGTAAAGTCATTCTGATGAGCCAGCATTTCCAGGGACATATGCGGAAGTCCACCCACACTGGTTGTGCCCACTGATAATTCACCCGGATGATCCTGCGCCCAACCAATCATTTCTGTCACGTTTTCAAAGGGCGCATCTGGTCGCGTCACCAAGGCCAAGTAATTCATGGCTACTAAAGCCACCGGTGAGAAATCTTCTAATGAGCTGTATGACACGTCTTTATATGCGTGTGGGGCTAGAGATAGGTTGGTCACCAAGCCTACGCCCAGAGTGTATCCGTCAGGCTCTGCCCGAGCTGTTTGTGCCAAGCCGATCTGCCCACTGGCGCCAGGCTTGTTTTCTATGACCACTGGCTGGCCCAATTGCTGAGCAATATGATCACCGATTAACCGCGCAGTGATATCCGGACCATCTCCCGGGGTATAGGGTACGATTATTTTTATAGGTCGTTGAGGATATGCATTATCTGCTTGGGCGCCAGGGACCAAGCTCATCATTATCGCTGTACACAGCGTTAGTAATCCCATTTTCATGTCTGCCTCCATTCATGCTTTTAAGGTTTGTGATTGGTACCAGTCCAAAATCTCGCTGCCGGTCCAAAAAACAACATCCTCTCGGCTTTGTATGTGCTCATAAAGTTTTTCTAAATAACCGATTCGGTGTGGTACCCCTGTAAGATAGGGATGCAAGGAAATTGCCATGACCCGTGGGCTTTCAGAACCTTCTTGGTACAAACGCTCAAATTGATCTATGCCACGTGTCAATAGCTCACTGGATGACTGATTTTGTACTGCCATCAAAACCACATCATTTAATTCGACTGTGTAGGGCATCGCCACCAACGGCCCCCCTTTGGTTTGCAAAAAACTGGGCTGATCATCCATGACCCAGTCGGCCACATACTCTATCCCCGCTTCTTTCAATAGATCAAGAGTCATGTCTGTCTCGGTCAGCCCAGGACTTTCCCAACCTCGAGGAGTATGTCCCGTAAGTTTTTTGATTGCCTTAATAGTCGCTGAAATCGCTGCCCATTCGTCAGCAACGGTATGCATGGGGCGCTGCTCAAACCCATGACCGATAAACTCCCAACCCGCTGTCAAAGCAGCATTACATGCTTCTGGATAAATAGAGCATGCCTTGCCATTCACGGCAAATGTCACAGGGATACCCAACCTTTGCAATGAAGATAGCAAACGCCAAAACCCTACGCGCATACCGTATTCATGCCAAGACCAGTTTGCGATATCGGGCAGCATGGTTTGCCCCATTGGCGGTGGCAAAACTGCGCGCGGCATCACCCCAAAAGGAGACCAAACCTCTACGTTGACAATTGTCCACACAACCACTCTGGCATCACCTGGCAGCTGTAATCCAGTCCGATTATGAATAGCCTCATACTGCGTTCTTGCGCGAACAGATGAACCCTTTCCCTCGACCATGCAACCCCCTCAAAATTGGTAGTCAAAATCCAACCTAAAACGCAGATAGAAAAATCAAATAGACATACTTTCCGCTGCTGCTCTTTATAGATTTCATAGTAAAAGAGGGGAAATCAAAGAAAAACACCTAATACCAACTATTGAGAGCAATAAGGGAAAACACTAGAAAAACTGTGCTTTTAGCTACTATAAAGTAGACTGAGCTCTACTCAATATGTATATAGCTATGCTAAATAGCCATAAACATCTTTCATTATCAAATAGATAAGAGCTCACCCTGAAAAGACAAAATAACTCCCAATAAATGAGAGGAAAACATGGATCG
>DATGTW010000058.1:0-16198 GCA_035301625.1 Paenalcaligenes sp. | reverse complement strand
GCTTTATTTATCACTATGCCTTAGCCATGATTCTTGGCATCTTGGCGCTCTTAACCTTTTTTGTGCTGACGGTTTAATAATGGCTAGCGATATGGCGTCTTCAACTTTTCCTTGGCTAACGCTTGCGATTTTTGTGCCCATTGTGGTCGGACTTTTGATTCTGGCCCTGGGGCGCGATGAAAGACCTAACTTTACGCGCTTTTTAGCGTTGGTAGGGTCGATCGTAGCGTTTTTAGTTACCATTCCTCTCTATACGGGTTTTGATCCCAATACGGCGCAACTACAGTTTGTCGAGTTTGCGCCTTGGATCGAGGCCTATGCAGTCAACTACCACTTAGGGGTAGATGGCCTGTCTATGTGGTTCGTGCTGTTAACTGCGTTTATCACGATAATCGTGGTTATTGCCGGCTGGGACAGTGTCAAAACACGCTTGCCACAATACTACGGGGCGTTTTTAATACTTTCAGGCCTGATGGTCGGGGTATTTGCCGCGGTAGATGGGCTGCTCTTTTATGTCTTTTTCGAGGCCACACTCATTCCCATGTATTTAATCATTGGGGTGTGGGGCGGTCCTCGTCGGGTCTACGCAGCGTTCAAGTTCTTCTTGTATACCCTGTTGGGTTCGTTGCTGACTTTGGTGGCATTTATTTATCTGTGGCAGGCCGCAGATGGCAGCTTTAATATCTCTGATTGGCATGCGTTGCCCCTGGGACTAGAGCCTCAGATACTGATCTTTGTCGCGCTGTTCATGGCCTTTGCGGTCAAGGTGCCCATGTGGCCAGTGCATACCTGGTTGCCTGATGCTCACGTCGAGGCACCTACCGGTGGTTCTATTGTGCTGGCAGCCATCATGCTTAAGCTGGGTGCCTACGGCTTTATCCGCTTTTCCTTGCCGATTGCTCCGGATGCTGCGCACTACCTATCTAGCTTTATGATTGCCCTGTCCTTGATTGCAGTGGTCTACATTGGTTTAGTGGCCATTGTTCAAAAGGATATGAAAAAGCTGGTGGCGTACTCCTCGGTAGCTCATATGGGCTTTGTCACTTTGGGCTTCTTTATCTTTAATGCCACAGGTATGGAAGGGGCAATCATGCAAATGATTTCCCACGGCTTTGTCTCGGCGGCCATGTTTATGTGTATTGGGGTGTTGTATGACCGCTTGCACAGCCGCGAGATCTCGGATTACGGTGGCGTTGTTAATGTGATGCCGCGCTTTGTAACCTTCTTTGTGCTGTTTTCCATGGCGAACAGTGGTTTGCCTGGCACCAGTGGGTTCATTGGCGAATTTACCGTCATCATGGGGGCTGTGGAGTTTAACTTTTGGATTGGTCTGCTGACCGCCACCGCACTCATTACAGGTGCTTCGTATTCTCTGTGGATGCTCAAGCGCGTGGCATATGGTCCCATCAAGAATCCTCAGGTGGAAAACCTGCAGGATGTCAGTGGCAAGGAGTTCCTCGCATTGGGGCTGCTGGCCATTGCGGTGTTGTTTATGGGCATTTACCCCAAACCCTTCACTGATGTGATGCATGTTTCTGTAGATGCGCTGTTGCAGCACGTCTCTGTATCAAAATTGTAGGCCTGGAACGTTATGCAAAACTCTTTTGATTTCGCGTTGGCTTTGCCCGAGATCCTGCTTCTGATACTGACCGCAGGCGTGTTGTTGCTCGATGCATTTAATAAGTCTGAAGGCCGACACAGTACCTTTGCGCTGACTCAGCTCAGTTTGGTCGTGGTGGGCATTGTAATCTTTTGGCAATGGGGCAATGGTCTCTACGGGACGAGCTTTGGTGGTTTGTTCCGTGTGGATTCACTGGCCATGTTCTTAAAGCTGCTGTCTGTAATAGCCGTGGTGACGACCTTGTTGTACGGGCGTCAGTACGCCGAAGACCGTGGCATGCTAGTGCGTGGCGGCGAGCTTTATTCGCTGACCATGTTTGCTTTGCTAGGGCAGTTTTTGATGATTTCCGCCAACCATCTGTTGATGGTGTATTTGGGTATCGAACTGCTTTCTTTCTCTTTATACGCATTAGTAGCGCTACGCCGTGAAAACGCCAAAGTGACCGAGGCTGCGATGAAATACTTCATCCTCGGGGCATTGGCATCGGGTGTGATGCTGTACGGTTTGTCCATGATTTATGGGGCTACCGGAGACCTCAACCTGGCCGCCATTGGGCGCAGTATCGCCGAAGGTGATGTATTGCGTTTGCCCTTGGTGTTTGGGGTGGTTTTTGTAGTCTCGGGCCTGGCTTTTAAATTAACCGCAGCACCCTTTCATATGTGGACCCCTGATGTGTACGAGGGGGCGCCCACTACGGTGACTTTAATCATCGCCGCAGCGCCCAAGCTAGCTGCCTTTGTCATCGTGTTGCGCGTACTGACAGATGCATTGCACGGTATTGCCATTGATTGGCAGCCGATGTTGATGCTGCTGGCTATCCTCTCGCTTTTGGTGGGGAATTTGACCGCGTTAGTACAGACTAACTTTAAACGGTTGCTGGCTTATTCGACTATTGCCCATATGGGTTTTGTGTTCTTGGGCCTGTTATCCGGTGTGGATGTCGGTGCCGCCGAGGACCCCAACAGCTTGGTAGCCATGATTCAGCGTATGCTGGGCTATGACTATGCCATGGCTGCGTATGCGTACGGTGCAGCGCTGTTTTATGTGATTATCTATGTGCTCACCACTTTGGTGACCTTTGGGATTATCTTGGTCCTCAGCCGCAAGGGCTTTGAGTGCGAGCAGATCGATGACCTAAAAGGATTGAGCAGACGTCATCCAATGTTGGCCTTTTTCCTCTTGTTGTCGATGTTTTCCTTGGCGGGTATCCCTCCTTTGGCCGGTTTTTATGCCAAGCTAAGCATCCTCGAGGCGGTCATCCATGCAGGTCATATCGGGGTAGCGGTGTTTGCCGTGATTATGTCCCTGATCGGTGCGTTTTACTACATTCGCGTGGTCAAGGTAGCCTACTTTGACGAGCCCGAGGGCGCAGAAGACACTGGCCCAGCACAGATGGGTTTGGTGACAAAGTGGGTTTTAGGCATCAATGGTCTACTGCTGATTGTCCTGGGGATTTTGCCCGGTGGCTTGATGCAGCTAAGCATCAGTGTGGTGCAAAACTCGCTCAACTTTTTCTAATTAGATATCAAAGATGAGTCAAACTACTGCGATTTGGGTATTGATTGTGCTGGCGTTGGTTTTTGCCAATCTGCCCTTTGTGCTCCAACGGCCGTTGCTGTTTCTGCCTTGGCCTCAAAAGGCCGAGCGTGCTCGGCCGGCTCTCCAACGGTGGCTGTTATTTATTATTTTTAGCGCCCTGATTGTTGGCTTGGCCGTGGGAGCATACGCTTGGCTCAGTCAACAGTTTTTTTCAGGTGCTCTTAGTCTGCTGCTCACAACGGTTAGCCTGCTCTTAATCGGGGCCGTATTGTTTTATATCCCCGGTTGGGTCAATGGCGGGCGAGGCATCCAAAAAAGTCTTTTTGACCGTTTTATCGAGCTCACCGTCTTATATGGGTTGGTCGGCTTGCTTGGAACGGCTTTCGAGGCTGGGATTGGTAATGTATTCCCCCAAGAGTGGGAGTTCTACGCCATCACCTATAGCTTGTTTTTGGTGTTGGGTTATCCCAGCTTTGTGATGCGCTATTTGCTCAAGCGTCGTCGCGTTCTGGTGCCCCAGTAAATTTGCACAGTTATTATGGCTAATTTGATTTTACAAAGTCCTACCTTGCTGGATCCGCTGGCGATTGAAAAAATTGCGGCCCTGAGTGCAGGTAGTGGGGTACAGGAATTAGGGCCCACTATGGCACGGGTGTTGGCGGCTGATCGTAGTGCCGAGTCCGAAATAAGGGCTCTGTGTGCTCAGTATCGGTTGGATTTCGCCTATCTAGAAACCATCCACAATTTGCGTGATTGCAAATTGCTGGCCATGGATATGGACTCTACCCTGATTAATATCGAGTGCATCGATGAGATCGCTGATGTGGCTGGCCGCAAGGCCGAGGTCGCCAAAATCACCGAGGCTGCCATGCGGGGCGAGATCACTGATTTCTCAGAGAGCCTGCGTCGCCGTGTGGCCATGCTCGAGGGGGTGCCCGCAGAGGCCTTAGAGCAGGTCTATGAGCAGCGTCTTAGTTTAAATGGTGGGGCCGAGCAATTAGTCGCCAAGGCGCGCAAAAACGGCATTTACACGCTGTTGGTGTCGGGGGGCTTTACGTTCTATACCCAGCGCCTTAAAGAGCGTTTGCAGTTAGACGAGACCCATGCCAATACGCTCGAGGTCAAAGACGGCAAGCTCACAGGCCGCGTGCTAGGGGATATCGTAGATGGTGCCGCCAAGGCCGATAATGTGGCACGGTTGGCAAAAGAATTGGGTGCCAGCCCAGAACAAATCATAGTCGTAGGCGATGGGGCCAACGACCTGCCCATGATGGCCCATGCCTTTTACTCGGTAGCCTATCGTGCCAAACCAGTGGTTCAAGAGCAGGCCCGTTTTGCCCTTAATTATTGCGCGCTAGATGCTGCGTTAAATTGGTTCCGCACCTAACTCATTAATCATAATCTAGTAAAACGTTAGGTAGTTTCCCGGGTGGTGGTACGTAACTCGCCCAAAAAACGCCGTGCGTAGTGAAAGCGCTCGGTCGCATCCAGTGGCGCCTTGTACGTGATGCGCAGTTTTTCTGGGCCATCAAAGCGCACATTACGCCGTGTCTGTACCAGTTCGATGAGCTGTACCGGGTCAACCTTTGGTTGGGCATCAAACTCAATCAGCATTTGTTCATCTTGCACATCCAGGCTGGTAATGCCTAGGGCCTCGGCGCGTAGGCGCAGTCGGTGTAGGTGCAATAGGTTGTGGGCGTTGTCGGGCAGGGGACCATAGCGATCAATGAGCTCTTCTTGGGTTTCATTGATGCGTTCTTCATCCTTGGCATGGGCCAGCTGTTTGTAAAAGCCCAAGCGGGCATTAATATCCATACAATAATCTGATGGCAGCAGAGCAGGAGCGCGTAGATTGATCTCACTGTGTTGGTCAAATGTGTTCAGCAGGTCATCATCACTGCCGTCACCATCACGTAAGGATTTTAATGCTGCATTGAGCATGTCGTTATACATGCTAAAGCCCACATCGTGAATGTTGCCAGATTGCTGGTCACCTAATACTTCACCGGCGCCGCGTATTTCTAAATCATTCATCGCCAAGAAAAAGCCTGCCCCTAAGGTGTCCATTTGTTCAATGGCCTCTAGGCGTTTTTTTGCCTGCGGCGTGATGGCCTCTTCATCAGGGATGAGTAGATAGGCGTAGGCTTGGTGGTGCGAACGTCCTACACGGCCGCGCAGCTGATGTAGCTGGGCCAAGCCTAAACGGTCGGCACGATGCATGACGATAGTGTTTGCTGTCGGTACATCAAGCCCCGTTTCAATAATGGTGGTGCACAGCAAGACGTTATAGCGGCGTTGATAAAAATCACGCATGATGCGCTCGAGTTCGCGTTCGGGCATTTGACCGTGGGCGACTGCGATACGAGCCTCGGGTAATAGCTCTTCGAGGCGATCGCGGCGGTTGAAAATGGTTTCTACCTCGTTATGCAGGAAATAGGCTTGGCCACCGCGTTTTAACTCGCGCAGGAGAGCCTCACGAATGATGCTTGAATCCTCGCGGCGCACAAATGTTTTGACTGCCAAGCGACGTTGGGGGGCCGTGGCGATGACAGACAGATCGCGGATGCCCTCTAGTGACATGCCCAAGGTACGTGGAATAGGTGTGGCCGTGAGGGTCAGTACATCGACCTCCGAGCGTAACGCCTTGAGGCGTTCTTTCTGACGCACACCAAAGCGGTGCTCTTCATCAATAATCAGCAGCCCCAGTCGTTTAAATTTGATGTTTTTGGACAATAGGGCATGCGTGCCAATAACTATATCGATGCGGCCATCTTCTAGCCCTTCGGTGGTGGCGCGATTTTCACGTGCGGTTTTAAAGCGCGAGAGCTCGCCAATGGTCACAGGCCATTCTGCAAAACGGTCTGCAAAGGTTTGGGTATGTTGTTCGGCCAGTAGAGTAGTGGGACACAGTATGGCCACCTGAAAACCGTTAGCGACGGCGATAAAGGCAGCGCGCAAGGCGATTTCTGTTTTGCCAAAGCCAACATCACCACACACCAAACGATCCATAGGCTGACTGGATTGCATGTCATGCACCACGGCCTCGATCGCGGCCTGTTGATCTGGGGTAGGCTCAAAACCAAACCCATCACAAAAGACTTCGTAATCCTGCAGGGGCACATCAAAGCTCTGACCCTGGCGGGCGGCGCGTTGTGCGTACAGGGCTAAGAGCTCGGCCGCGGTATCGCGGGCCTGCTTGGCGGCACGGCGGCGGGCTTTTTCCCACTGACCCGAACCCAATAGGTGTAGTGGCGCACTGTCGTGATCGGCACCTGTATAGCGCGAGATTACATGTAGCTGTGCGACGGGTACATAGAGGGTGGCCTGCTCAGCGTATTCTAAATGCAGTAATTCGACGGGGCCCTCGCCCAAGTCCATCTCGATGAGTCCCTGATAGCGTCCGATGCCGTGTTCTTGGTGTACGACAGGGTCACCGATGCGTAGCTCGGACAAATCCCGAATCATGGATTCTAAATCAGTGCGCTGCTCGCGGCGACCACGGGTACGTACCCGCGCTTGATGGGGGTAGAGATCATTTTCCGTAATGAAGCTCAGCCCCAGGTGGTTGACGGTAAAACCCTGGTCTATATAGGCTTGGACGAGCACAAAATGAGCTTTGTGGGTCAGCGCATCATCGACGCTGTCTGCCAGCTCATCAGGGCTGAGGTCATGCTCTTGGAGCATTTGTAGCAGGGTCTCGCGGCGTCCTAATGAGTCAGCGCACAGAATAAAGCGCCGGTCCTTTTTCTGGATTTGCTTGCGTAGCGCCTGTACTGGGTCGTCTGCGCGGCGTGCAATGGCCACCGCAGGGACAGGAGAAAAATCGGGGTGGGCGTCATTTTGCCGCAAATCTAATCGGCGAAACCCCTGCAGGGTGGTAAAGAGCTGTTCGCTATTTAAAAAGAGCCGATCAGGGGCCAGGATGGGGCGCTCGGGATCGTGCTTGAGGAATTCATAACGGCTGCGGGTGTCATTAAAAAAGTCTTGGATGCTGTCATCCACAGGACCATGCGTCACTACAATACTGTCCGCATGCAAGTAGTCAAATAGCGTGGCTGTATGAGGGAAAAATAACGGTAGGTAGTACTCAATACCTGCAAAGGCGATGCCATCGCCGACCTCTTTATAGGGTAAAGCGCGCGAGGGGTCGCCTTCGAAGTACTCGCGGAATTGGGCACGAAAGGTGGTGCGAGCCTCATCATCAAAGGGGAACTCGCGCCCAGGCAAAAGCTGGATCTCATTGACGGGATAGATACTGCGCTGGGTATCGACATCAAAGGCCCGGATGGATTCTATTTCGTCATCGAATAAATCTAGGCGATAGGGGACTGCTGAGCCCATAGGGAATATATCAATGATGCCCCCACGGGTGCTAAATTCGCCCGCTGCACTGACCTGATCGGCATGATCATAATTAGCGCGCACTAATTGAGCCCGCAGCTGATCAGCGTCCAGCCGCTCGCCCTGTTTGAAATGAAAACTATAGGCTGCCAGGAATTCTGGGGGCGCAGTGCGGTACAATGCGGTGCTGACGGGGATGACAAGCACATCAACTGCCTGTTGTGAGAGGGCATACAATGTGCTTAGCCGCGTTGATATGAGCTCTTCGTGCGGTGAAAAGCGATCATAGGCCAGGGTCTCCCAGTCGGGAAATGCACAGGTCCTGAGCTGGGGCGCAAAGAGCTGTATTTCATCGGTCAGACGGTGGGCGTCAACAGGGTTGGCGCACAGGATGACCAGTGGGCTTTGGCTTTGTTGGGCCAAATGTGCCAGCAACCAGGCATCACCGGATCCGGCCGGCATGGGTTGTTGATAACGATGGCCTTTTTTCAGGGCTAAGAGCGTGTGATCGGTGCTGGGTAGAGAAAACATCAGTGAAAGTATTACTATGGTACGCGCGCTGGTGCCCGATTGGCCCCAGCATGAATTATGATAGGTAGATTTTAGACTGTTTAAAAATAATTTGGGAGAACAACCATGAAAAGGGGTTCGCTTTCTAGTCAATGGGTAAAAGCGATAGGCATGGGGGCATTTGCATTAACAGCCAGTGTACAGGCTTGGGCGCAGGATCCGGTTAAAGTCGGGATTGCGCTGGATTTATCCGGGCCGTTTTCTGTATTGGGTGCAGAGGCTCGTGACGGCTTTAACCTAGCTATCGAAACACTAGATGGTCAGCTGGGCGGTTTGCCGGCTGAGTTTTTACAAAATGATTTTGCGGGTAG
Source organism: Paenalcaligenes sp. (assembly GCA_035301625.1). Taxonomy (GTDB): domain Bacteria; phylum Pseudomonadota; class Gammaproteobacteria; order Burkholderiales; family Burkholderiaceae_B; genus Paenalcaligenes. The sequence continues at coordinate 7,816 of DATGTW010000058.1, read as the reverse complement.
CCCCGAGCAGGCCACCCAACTGGTAAATCGATATATACAACGCGAAGACATTGATTTATTTACCGGGCCTATAGGCTCTAATGCAGCGTTGGCAGTAGCCCCTGCTTTATTTAAAGCTCAGATACCTTATTTGTCTAGCAATCCTGGACCCAGTCAGTTTGCTGGCAAGCGCTGTAGCCCTTTCTTTTTTGGTCAATACCAAAACGATACCTATGACGAGGCTGCTGGCTACCTAGCCAACGAACAGGGCTATGAAAAAATGGTCATCGTTGCGCCCAACTATCCCGCCGGTCGTGACCATTTAAATGGTTTCAAACGCCTGTACGAGGGTGAGGTCGTAGACGAGATTTACACCCAGATGGGCCAAATTGATTACGCTACTGAAATCGCCCAGATTCGCAGCACTAAACCTGATGCAGTGTTTTTCTTTTTGCCGGGTGCGATGGGCATCAATTTTATCAAACAGTATGTATCTAGCGGTTTGCAAGATATTCCATTGGTAGCCCCCGGGTTTTCAGCTGACCAAGACGTGATCAGTGCCGTTGGCGAGAGTATGGAGGGGTTGCTTAACACCACACATTGGGCGCACGATCTACCCATCGAGGCCAACGAGCGTTTTGTCGAGGCTTTCCGCGAGAAATACGATGGTCGTTATCCCACCGTTTATGCGGCAATGGCTTATGACAGTTTGATGGCGATGGATGCAGCCGTGCGTGATGCGGGCGGTGTACAGGACAAGCAGGCCCTGGTGCAGGCACTAGAAAACCCCAGTTTTGAATCAGTACGCGGCGACTTTGAGTATGGCCCCAACCACTACCCCATCCAAAACTACTATGTGCGCGAGGTCCACGCGGATGAGGACGGTGTATACACCAATAAGTTGGTGGGCACGGTACTTGAAAACCACCAGGATGCCTACGTCGACGAATGTCGCATGTAAGGCTTGGATAGGGCTCAGGATATAAGGCATGGATGCAGTTTTTGTTGCCGAGCAATTGCTCAATGGGGTGGGTTATGGCCTGATGCTGTTTTTGATCGCGGCAGGTCTGACGCTGGTATTTGGCATTATGGATACCATGAACCTCGCACATGGCTCTTTGTTTATGGTGGGGGCCTATTTGGCAGCACGCATCCATGTCAGCAGTGGCTCTATGTGGGTGGCTGTTTTGGCCGCGGTGGCAGTGACCATGGCGGTGGCCTGGGTACTAGAAAAAGGGGTGATGCGCTTTTTGTATCGCCGTGATCATTTGGCCCAGGTCTTAGCTACCTTTGGCATTATTTTGATCGCTGATGATGCGGTCAAGGCCATCTGGGGCGTGGCACCGATGATGGCGCCCATGCCCTCGGGTCTTAGCCAGCCTGTCATGCTGTTACCTGGTTTGTACTATCCGGCGTATCGTTTGCTGTTGATTGGTGCGGGGTTGTTGGTTGCTATAGCCTTGTACGTATTGGTGAACCATACGCGTATCGGTATGTTGGTACGTGCGGGGGCCTCGAATCGTATGATGGCCGAGTTTATGGGGGTGCGGGTAGGCCGCATCTTTTCTTTTGTCTTTGTATTGGGGGCTGGTCTGGCGGCGTTGGCCGGGGCGTTGATGGGGCCCATCAGTGCCGTACAAATAGGCATGGGCGAGAAAATCCTCATCCCGGCGCTGGTCATCATCGTTATCGGGGGGATCGGTTCAGTACGTGGTGCCTTTGTTGCTGCCATGTTGGTGGGCATGTTGGATACCATAGGGCGCGCTTTTTTACCCCCATTGCTGCGGGCTGTATTGCCCCCTGCGGTAGCGGCCGATATGGGGCCTGCATTGGCAGGAATTATGGTGTATTTGTTGATGGCGATTGTGCTGGCGGTCAGGCCCGAGGGGCTGTTCCCGGCACGAGCCTGATTGGCTGATTTATTTGCATGAGTGCTTCAATAGACGAACATTTAGCCGTTCCCCTATCCCGACAGCCACGCCCGGGGCTATTAGCCCGTGCGCTGCCGTGGTTAGTATTGCTAGGGTTTATGTTGGTGCCAGTGATGGACCAGCTCTGGGGGCTGAGTTATTACGTGGGCTTTGTTTCCCGTCTGTTAATCATGATGATCGCCGCCAGTAGCCTGAACTTTATTTTGGGTTATGGCGGGATGGTGGCCCTGGGGCATGCCAGCTTTATGGGGGTTGGGGCCTATGCCTTGGTAGCCTGGGTCGATGCTGGTTTTGATTCCGCATGGATTGCCTGGGGGCTGGGTGTTGCAGTGGCCGCGGTATTGTCTTTGCTGATCGGGTTAGTGGCATTGCGCACCCGCGGGGTGTATTTCATCATGATTACCCTGGCCTTTGCGGAAATGCTGTATTACTTTGCCGTGTCGCTCAGTACTTATGGGGGGGATGACGGATACAGCATTTATTTCCCGCTCACACTGGGTCAATGGCTGGATGACTGGAACTACGGGTTTTACGCTGTCGTGTTGTGCTTTGCTGCGTTGGTTTATATGCTGACCAGCCGACTCGAGCACGCGCGTTTTGGCCACGCTCTAAAGGGCGCACGCGACAATGAAAGCCGCATGCAGGCGTTGGGTTACCCTGTGTTTCGTATTCGTTTGTTGGCGTTTGTGGGGGCGGGGGCCATCGCAGGGCTGGCAGGGGGGTTACTCGCCTTTCAGGATGGTTTTGTTAGCCCATCCTCGATGCAATGGACTCATTCAGCGGTATTAATTGTGATGGTGGTCATCGGGGGGATGGGGCATCGCTGGGGGGGTGCCTTAGGGGCCGCCATTTGGCTGGTGTTCGAGGAATTCCTGCGCATGCATACTGATTACTGGCACTGGCCCATGGGGGTGTTGCTGTTGGTGATAGTGTTTTTAGCTCCTCGCGGCGTGGCCGGATTGTTTACGCGGGTTCAGTCATGACGCTTTTTTATACGGAAAATTTATATAAGCGTTTTGGCGGGCTGGTGGCCACTAATGATGTGTCATTGTGCATCGAAACGGGCGAGATTCATGCCTTGATTGGGCCCAATGGCGCCGGTAAGTCTACCCTGGTCAACCTGATCACTGGTTTTGAGGAACCCGACAGTGGCGATATTGTGTTGGATGGCCAATCTTTGGTGGGGCGCCCGGCTGCACGCCGTGTGCAGGCGGGGTTGGGGCGCTGCTTTCAGGTGACTAATATTTTCATCCACAATACCGTGCTGGATAATTTATTGCTGGCAGTCCAAGCACATACGGGCAGCAGTTTCAAATTTTTTGCCCGTCGCTCTCACGAACAATTACTTTATGACCGCGCCGAGGCTTTGGCGACACAGTTTGGCCTCCAAGATGTATTGCACCACCAGGCGGGTACGTTGGCCCATGGCATGCAGCGCCGTTTGGATCTGGCCCTTGCCTTGGCCGGTGAGCCCAAGCTTTTACTATTAGATGAGCCCATGGCCGGGATGGGCCCCGAGGATGCCCCGCGTATGCTGGCGCTGATTCGCGAGCTCAATCAACAGGCCACTATTTTGCTCATCGAGCATGATATGGAAACGGTCTTTCAGCTGGCTGACCGGGTGTCAGTATTGGTGTATGGACAGATCCTGAAAACAGGTCGTCCAGATGAAATTAAAAATGACTCCGAGGTGCAGGCCGTTTATTTGGGGGCGGATAATGATGCCTAAGTGCAGTCTGCGTTGTGGATGCGTGTAAAATGACAACAGATAAATCAGTGTTATTACAGTGCACTGGGCTGGCAGCAGGGTATGGACCCAGTCAGGTGCTTTTTGATGTCGGCTTAGAGATTAAAGAGCAAGAGGTTGTGACCCTGCTAGGGCGCAATGGGATGGGCAAAAGCACCCTGATTAAAACTATTATAGGTGCGCTCAAACCTACGGCCGGGCAGATTGTGTTTGATGGGCAGCCGATCCATAGATTGCGGTCTGATGCCATTGCCCGACGTGGCGTAGCGATTGTTCCCGAGGGTCGTTTGTGCTTTCCAAACCTTACGGTGCAAGAACATTTATTAGCCTTTGCAGCGCAGCGTAACCCGTCTGTGCAGCCCTGGACATTAGAGCGCATTTATCAGATGTTTCCACGGTTACAAGAGCGTGCACAAAACCTAGGGCACCAACTGTCTGGCGGCGAGCAACAAATGCTGGCTATTGGCCGTGCACTGTCGACCAATCCGCGCTTATTGATTTTAGATGAGGCCACCGAGGGTTTGGCGCCTATCGTGCGCGAAGAGATTTGGCAATGTCTAGATCAGCTACGCGCAGCGGGCCAAACAATTTTAGTGGTCGATAAATATATAGAGCGTTTGTTGGGGTTGGCTGATAAGCATTTCATATTAGAAAAAGGCCAGGTTGTCTGGAAAGGGGATTCCCAACAATTACAAGATGCCCGTGACTTGTGGAGTAATTATTTAAGTATTTAACATTAGCCCGAGGTGCAAATGGAATACAATGCACGAGTTACTGATTAAAGGTCTAGAATCATGTCCGAAAAAGTCATTGCCATTGTGCCGGCAGGCGGCATAGGTGCCCGTGCCCGCCGTAGCGGTTCTGCGGCGTTATTAAAACCTGATTTGCCCAAGCAGTACGAGCTACTGCGCGGGTTACCCATGTTGCGGTGTTCGGTGCAGTGTCTGGTTGACGAGCCTCGCATCGAGCAGGTGCGGGCGATTGTACGTCCCGAAGACACCTGGGCCGAACGTGCTTTGCAGGGACTTAAAAAAACAGTTTGGCGTCACTGTGGAGGGCCCACACGGGCTGACACGGTACGCAATGCGCTCCATGACTTACAACCTGATGAAGACACCTGGGTGCTGGTGCATGATGCGGCCCGGCCTGGGCTGCCCTTTGATGCATTGCAACGCTTGATTGATACCTGTTTGCGCACCGGGCAGGGGGGATTATTGGCCATTCCGGTTCCTGATACCTTAAAACGCCAGACTGAGCACAGCACAGCGACGGCAGATTCGCCAGCACGGGTCGGGCAGACCATTAATCGTGATGGGCTGTGGATCGCGCAAACCCCACAAATGTTTAATGGCCGCGCCTTGATGCGTGCTTTGGACGATGCGCATGAGGCTCAAGTCGAGGTAACCGATGAGGCCTCAGCTATGGAGCGTATGGGCGATCAGCCACTATTGATCGAGGGTTCGGTTAAAAACTTCAAGGTGACCTGGCCAGGTGATTTTCAATTGATGGAGCAGTGGTTATAACAATGGCAACTGAATTTCGTGTCGGACAGGGTTTTGATGTACATGTATTGGTCGTTGATCGCCCTTTGATTATCGGGGGGGTCACGATCGAGCACAGCCATGGTTTATTAGGGCATTCGGATGCGGATGTGTTATTGCATGCAGTGACCGATGCATTATTAGGGGCAGCTGGGTTGGGTGATATTGGACAGTTATTTCCAGACACAGACGCCCAGTATGAAAATGCAGACAGTCGGGTGCTGCTGCGGGCAGCCTACGAGCGTGTCCAAGCCGCAGGCTGGCAGGTGGTAAATATCGATGCGACCATCCAAGCGCAGGCCCCAAAAATGGCCCCGCATACACCTTTCATGCGCGATAATATTGCGGCTGATTTAAATATGCCCGCAGAGCGTATTAACATCAAAGCAAAAACCAACGAAGGGTTGGGTCATATTGGCCGCAAAGAAGGGATCGCTGCTCAGGTAGTGGCGTTATTGCAGCGCTAAGCTTTTTTAGGGTTGCGCGCACGTGGCAGGATGATCTGCGCTTGTAGCCCCTCGTTAGGGGCCGAATTTAATTTGAGATCACCGCCTACTTGGCGTAGTAGGCGTTCAACAATGGCTAACCCCAGGCCCGCGCCGCTCACGCCCGTGCGGGCAGATTCCCCTCGGGAAAAAGGCCGTAGCAGGCGCTGTATTTCATGTTCGGCAATGCCGCTGCCCTCGTCTTTGACCTCGATGATGACTTGTTGACTACTCTGATATGCATGCAGATGTATATAGGCATGATTATCACTGGGGCTACGGCCGTATCGGCGCGCATTTTCAATCAAGTTAATCACGATCCGCTTGAGGTCATGGGCAGCGATTTTGGCCCATAAATTATTCTGTATCTGAGCACTAAGTGTGCCGCCCAGTGTCTCGGTATGGGGGCGCTCGCGTTCGTAGATTTCTTCTACCACCTGGGTGATGTCTATCCCTTCGTCCGGGGCACTGCCCGCTGGACGGGCATATTCCATCAGTTGTTCAATACTGTGATTAATTTGGGCCAAATCCTCGTCGATGGCTTGGCGTGCTTCGTCCGTCATTTGACTCATTTCAATTTCTAGACGCATGCGGGCTAATGGGGTGCGCAAATCATGTGAAATCCCTGCCAGCATGATCTCCCGATCGGCCTCTGCCTGCTGGATATCACGGACCATGCGATTGAAGGCGATATTCATATCGCGAATCTCGGCGGGTCCGCGTTCGGGTAGGGTCATAGGTGTTTCGCCGCGGGATAGCTCTTGGGCGACCTGAGCCAGCTGCGCTAGGGGGCGGTTAACAAAACGCACACTCACAGCTGCACCTACCAGTGCTAATACTAATGCGGTAAAGGCCCATCCTAGCCATTCTGGCCCGGTGGTCAGGCTTAGTTCCTCGCGGTTAAAGACGATCCAGAATTTTTCTGTCCCCAGCTCAAATGATACCCAGATACCGGGCAGGTCATTGACCGACCACATGACTAGAGTGTTGCTGCCCAGGTTTTGACGAATTTCACTGGCGACGTGTTGCCAATAATCAGTGCGGGGCAGGGGCTCGAGGACATCACTAACGGCCCTGGGTTGGACGCGTAGCCCTTCTTTGGTGGCCAGGTCTAATAAAAGCTCGGGACGGCTTTCATCAGGAGCGTATTGGATGGCTGATTTGGTAATGCTCACGGCTGAGGTCACGCGTAAGGCCATTTGGTGCGCCCGCGGCCCCTCTTCCATACTGAAAAACACCTGCAACCAAGCGCCCAGACTGACTAACATCAGCATGGCCAATAACAAAAAAGAACGCGAAAACAGGCCGAGCTTGATCGGCCTGTCTTTGGTTTTTGAGTCCTTTTTTGGAGGCTGCTGGGTAGATTCTACTGAGCCACGGTGTTCTGTCATGAAGCGCTAAGTGTGTTAGTGACCACCATCGGGTACGAACACATAACCCAGGCCCCAAACAGTCTGGATGAATACCGGCTTGGATGGGTTGGGCTCGATGAGCTTGCGCAAGCGGGAAATTTGCACATCAAGACTGCGGTCAAAGGCCTCGTATTCGCGACCCCGTGCTAATTCCATCAGCTTATCACGAGACAGTGGGATTTTGGGGTGACGCGCAAAGACCTTGAGGACAGAGAATTCACCCGTCGTGATGGGGATGACCTCGTCGTTTTTGGTCAAAGTGCGTGTAGAGAGGTTAAGTGTATAGGGACCAAACTCGACCGATTCGTTGTCTTGGCTAGGCGCACCGGGATGCTCATCGCTGCCGCGGCGACGCAAAATAGCGTTGACGCGCGCCAAGAGTTCACGTGGATTAAAGGGCTTGACCAGATAATCGTCAGCGCCCATCTCTAGACCAACGATGCGATCGATTTCTTCGGCCTTTGCTGTGAGCATGATAATGGGAGTGTTATCATGGCCACCACGCAGGCGTCGGCAGATGGATAGGCCATCTTCACCGGGCAACATAATATCCAGCACGAGCAGATCAAAGTGCTCGCGCTGCCAGAGTTTGGTCATCTCTTTGCCGTCTTCGGCGACAAATACATTAAAGCCCTGCTCGCTCAGATAGCGACGTAGCAGATCCCGTAACCGAGGGTCATCATCGACGACAAGAATCTTTCGCGGAGTGTGGTTTTGTGTA
>DATGTW010000057.1:0-7308 GCA_035301625.1 Paenalcaligenes sp. | reverse complement strand
AAACGACGTGGTAGACGCTAAATTGATGGCACTATTTTTTGGGTTGGGTGCATGGGTTGCTATTGCGCCTCATATGACGCGGCTAGAGGCACTGTGGTTTAGTGCGAGCCTGGCTGTTTTGTCTGTAATAATGTTAATTTTAGGGTGAAAAAATGGAATGGATTGATTTTGTTATTAACGTTCAGAAATGGGCTAGAGAGCGCGGCATTTATGAGCACAGCACTGCTCTAATGCAGACATATAAAGGCATTAGTGAATACGGTGAGCTTGTGGATGCCATCGCAAAAGGCGACAAAGAAGCTATAAAGGACGGTATAGGCGATGTTTGCGTGTGCTGCGTTAATGCTGCTGCAATTATCGGTGTGGCGCTCAAAGACCCTGAAAAGCTGCCATGGGATTTAGGCACTGACAAGTACATTTTGCTGATGGGCGATGAGCTACTTTACTCGGCAAGGAAGATCCAAGAGGATGAGCCATGGAGTGCTATCCGTGGGCTAGAGGTGGTTGCAAATTACGCACTAGAGATTGCTGCTGACAATCGAATGGTTTTCGAGGACTGCTTGCAGGTTGCCTGGGATGCCATAAAGCACAGGGAGGGAAAAATGGTGCCAGGTGGGATTTTTGTTAAGGATGGTGATTAAATGAGGCTTTTATCATTATTTTCAGGGATTGAAGCAGCATCGGTGGCGTGGGAGCCGCTGGGTTGGGAGTGCGTGGCGGTATCCGAGATCGAGCCGTTCCCAGCCGCTATGCTGCAACATCATTACCCCAGTGTGCCAAACCTTGGCGATGTCACCAGGATAACAGAGGACGACATCAAGGCGCTTGGGCCAATTGATTTAGTTGTTTTTGGGTCGCCATGCCAGGACTTGTCCGTGGCTGGTAGACGTGAGGGAATTAAAGGTGAGCAAAGTGGATTATTCTTTTCAGCAATCAAAATCATTGAGTGGGCAAGAAAGCACAACGGATGCAGGTTCGCGCTGTGGGAAAACGTGCCGGGAGCCTTTAGCACAAACAAGGGCCGAGACTTTGCAGCAGTGGTTGAGCAAATGGCAGGACTGCGAGACGTTGACGTGCCCAAGTACGGTTGGGGCACAGAGGGCGCAGCGTTGGGCGATGATGCAATGCTCGAATGGTCTGTTTTGGACGCGCAATGGTTCGGAGTGGCGCAACGGCGCCGTCGCGTGTTTGCTATCGCAGATTTTGGAGACTGGGCAAGTAGACCCCCGATTTTACTTGAGCGCCACAGCCTGCGAGGGGATACTCCGCCGAGCCGAGAGCAGGGGCAGGACGCTTCCGCCGATGCTAGAGCAGGCATTAAAAGCACAGGCAGCCACGGGGAGTTAGTTGGGGCTTTGTGTGCTCGGGATTTCAAGGGCGTTGGTAATCAGTACGTAACCGAGGGAAAACTTGTTATTTCAGAAAACACAGGTCACAGAAAACTTACTTTCGAGAGCTATAAGAACGACGAGACAGCAAGCACAGTAATGGCGCGTGACCATAAGGGTCATACAGATCTGGTCGTTGCGTATGGTATGCCTGGCAACTGGATTGGACGCAAGCCTGAGAACGGCGGCAATAGCACACAGTTTATGCATGAGGTATCACCAGCACAAACGGCTACTGATAAGCATGGGGTTATAACCTGTGCGACAAAGCAGCAAGCAATGACGACCGAGGAAAATCTAGCATCAACCTTAGCGGCTAACGACTATAAAGAGCCGCAGGCGGTTGTTACGTTAACCCCAGAGCAGCCCCAGTGCTGGAGAGTGTATGGTACTGATGGCGTGTCTCCAGCTATGCAGTCAGGTGAGGGGCGTGGAAACGCTATATTTCGAGCCTCACAAGTTAGGCGCCTAACACCCATCGAGTGCGAGCGCCTACAGGGTTTTCCGGATAACTGGACGCAAATACCTTGGCGCAATAAACCGGCGGAGGACTGCCCCATTGGGCATCGATATAAGGCTTTAGGTAACTCAATGGCTGTGCCCGTCATGCGCTGGATTGGACAACAGATTGATAAGGTTTGCAATGACTAAAAAAAACAACATCGCTACCCCGCCCCAGTTTAATAAAATGAAGCGCCCGCCCGCAAAAATGTCGCCGTTGATGAAAATGCGCATGGAGCGGGTGCGGGAGCTTTACCCCGAGGGGCGTGGCTTCATACACATGGTTAGCAATGTGGATAGGCGTGACAATATAAAATAAGAGCAACCTCTTTCTTTTTGCCCCACAAACGTGGGGTAAAAAAAGCCCCACGGCTCAAAGGCACGTGGGGCAGGGCACTTCAGGAGACAAGGGATGATATGGATCTCAATATGTCAGCACCAATATAGCACTACTCGCTCACCCCTGCAATACCTCTAACGTAATCCTGTAGACCGTTTACTTGGTCTGCCCATTTTGCAGCATCTCTAGCCAGCGAGCCATATTCTTTGACGCATTCTCGATAACCTCGGAGCCTGGCGGCGCTGGCTGCATTAAGTCGGTCGCTGGTTGTGGTATGTTCGGCGTTACGTAGGTCTTTGAGCACGCGCTCAAGCTCGCGCTGGACACTATCAAGATCATTTTGAGCAACCTCACTCGCTGCAATGGCTGCTCGGTATTTTGCATCTGCCTTGTCTCGTTCATAGCGCAACCCTTGTTCTAAACGAGCATGTGCCAACTCTTGCCGCACGCGCTCGTCATTAACGCCCTGCCTGTACTGGGCATGCCCATAAAAATAAACCGCTACCGCTATACCAGCAACGGCTATTAGTCCGTAGATAAGTCTTTTAGGCATAGCTCGCGCTCGGATAAGCGGCGGTTAAACAAACCTTTAATAAAGCTGCCACCTGAATTACTCCAATTTGGTCGCCCATCTGGCTTGTTAGATAGCAAATTGCAGCCCTCTTTTAGCCTGCCTTGGTTGATTAGACTTACAGACTGCGAGCTGCATGTATTGGGCCAGCCCAAATTCCAAGCATGGCTAGTCAAAGCTTCAAAGGTAGACTGGGGCACGGGGTGAGTAATACACTTTGCTAGCTGGGCTTGTATCTCAAGTATAATCTTTTCCTCGGCAACCTTGCATTCCTCGCCCGTCCACCGCTCGCCAACCACGACTTTCCGAGGTGGATTAACCGCGTTGGTAATACCGGCGCAAACCGTAGGCACGCCGCCCGCTATCTTGTCTGCATACGCAACGTACTCCACGCCCTCCCACTTGCGCAGGAAGTCATGCAAGTGTGGGCTTGCCCCCAGCACCGCTGCGCCGCCTACAATAAAGTATGTGACTATACGCTTTTTCATCGTCGCCGCCCAAATATGCGCCTAAATGCGCTGCCAATCCAAGTATGCTTTTCTAGAAACTCGGGTATCTTGATTAGTATTAAAAGGGCCACATAAATACCCCACAGCACAAAAACAATCTCTTGAAGAGTAAAGCCATAAACCGCTATGCCTGTTGCTGTTGCTATTGTTGCATGCGCCCCATCGCCGATATTCATTCGCCACCTCATCGTCAGCCACCTTATGTAAAGATATGTAAATTATACCCTCTTTTGTGTTCGTGCCGTGCGTGTAGACAGCCCCGACGCTGCACCTACAACACCAGGGGTGATCGACTTTAAGACCTCTTTAATCTCATTCAATCTCTACCTCTTTTTGGTTAAGAAGCCTCTGGTTAGAGAGGCTTTAAGGTTAGTGGTGTAGATGGCCTGTCGTTTATGGGATGCCTTGTGGTGTCGTCCTCGGTGCTCCGTACAGTTTGTACGTTTTAATTCCTTCATACACAGTGTTCATCAGCACACTAGCTCCAGTAACGATTTCCTCGTTTGTTAAATATACTCCCCCGACGGAATCTCTACTAACCTCGAACGTCCCACCTATAGCGCCCGACGCCAAAAAGAATTTACTCATCAACCCACCGCTACCAGATCCTGTCACCGTCGGGTTGTAAAAACTATTAAACGTCCGGTCTTCTAGTGTTGGAAACTGCTTGATGATCTTTTGGTACACCTGCAGGCACGCTGTCTGTGTCGCTATTCTGTACGTAGGGTCAACTATGGGGGTCCATACAAACTGATCTTCGCCGCCGTGGAAAGCGTGACAGTCTATCGCTACGTGGGGACTGAAATCATCGACAGCGTTTATAATTGTCTGTGTCTCTATTTCTGACGCCGGGGAGGTGCCACTATAGTAAGGCCCTGGTTCGGTCAAAACCCACCCGTTCGGAAAGTTTCGGTTGATATCAACGCCATTGAAGTTAGGTCGTTGCTTTCCATCCAAGCCGTAAGGATTGCCACATGGCATCACTAGAAATTCTGCACCAAAGCGCAACGCGGCAAGACGGGGGTTGTCGTCCCACGACCTGCAAATTTCCCTCATTAATACGTGCTGGTACACGAAATTTAATGTCTCGGAGTGTATCGCGGTCATAAAAACCCTCGGCGTATCCTCATTGCTTGAGGCATTTGCAAGGCTTGGCGTGAATCTATATCCGTATATTGGATAAACTCCTGACGCGTCCATCCCCATAAGCTCGCGAGACACGTACTCCGGGAAATCGTCAACCAGTTGGTCATACCATCCGTAAACAGTAGATGACGTCAGCGTATTGGAAGCGAAAGCTCCTTTTAGCGGCACCGGGTCTTCAAGTGTATGACTGTCGTCAACAATCACCAGTTGAGGTGACTCAGCGTCGTTGAAAATTACCGTTCCTGTGGTCGCCAATCCGCTTTCGCCATTCTCCGGTTTTACAAGCGTCCCATCTATTCTATAAGGATAGATGGTGTGAACCTCTCTCTTATCTTCATTGAAGTAATACAAAACTACACCGCTCGCTGGCGTCACATTTGCTACAACTCTTTCGCTTAACTCCAATGTATCCGGGTTCAACACCACTGCTCGGGTCGAGTGCGTGGCTCTGGATTCATCGAGCACTATGTCTTGTGCAGGAACTAAGAGCGACTCTCCGCCCAGCACTACCCGCATACTAAGGTGATGGATGACATTTCCTGAGAAATTAAAGTCTGCTAGTTCCGTTCTTATGCTATTGGGAAGAGTGTACGAAACAGTACGGTCCCTTCCAATGTCCGCTATTTGAACGGCTGAACCGCTGTCGTTTCTCCATAGAGTCAATACGTCCTGTCTCGATCCAGTAAGAGTCCAAAATTGATCATTGGGCCATGTCGATGAAATGCCTAGAGCGGTATCTGGGAATATCCCTGCCGTGTCGCGTCCTCGTTGCAAACCGTCTATAGTGTAATAAGGAGCACCGTAGACTGCAGGCGGGGTAGATGCATGTATGGTCCCAACAATCACATCACCAGCCCCGATCTGTGAATGACCACCAGCACCGACGAGCCTAGTACCTCCCACTTCTGCTGAAGCGACTATGTAAAACGCAGACACCCCTTCATATACATAGCTTAACGTGACAGGCTCGGAAATAATAAAAGTTCGTGTCCCTGTGACCACTCTCCCCCGGATGGTGATAGTACGTGTTGATGTATCTAGGGCCAAAGGGGAATATTTGTTGACGGATCCTGAGCTGGGTGAAGTCCCTGAAATAAAACCGTATTCTGGCGCCCTAGATCCGATGAAACGCCCAACCTCAGGTGATACCCCAGGGCTGTCCCGACGATACCGGATGTATTCATAACCGTTTGCTGCCAAAACTTGAAACTGCTCACCATTAGCAACGGCAGCGCGACCAGTTGTAACATCAGGGTATACGTCTGCATTTACAAAGGCGTTGTCCGCAGCTGATTCTGCACGGGTCACGTAATTCTTAATATTTGTAGCATCAACAACGGCCTCGGCGCTCTCCGCGCGACTAGCGGCACTGGCAGCACGATCAGCTTCGTTTTCAGCCTGTCCCGCAGCCCCTACCGCACGGTTGGCCGCGTCAATAGCGACCCCTGTGTCGCCAGTTCCTGCCTTCACAATAGCTTCCCACGTTAGCCTGGCCCTACCCATCCTGTCACGCCAAGAGTCCGACGCTGTGTTGTTAACAGCCTCGTCAAGATTCTCCGCATTATCATAAAGGTCGCGAGGGTCTTTACTCCCAATCGGGTTCCCAGTGTTATATGTAGTCATATTGTTTACTCCTGTGGATAATTGTTATCGTCTGCGTAAACTCGTACATCATAGTTTACCGCACTGATGCTAACTAGGTCAGTGCTCTGCGGGTTAATCTCTGTGATTAGCGCGGGGAAGCACCAATCGTTAACAGTGCCAAAATACACGTGAGGCGGCTCCATCTTTAAATTAATCACGGGCCATGGTTTAGGTATGTCTGCAATGACGCTGTTATTGGTTGGTCCAGGCGACGCAGCAAATGGACCGACAACATCGCCTTGCGCGTTACGGTATGCGACAACGTGCGATTGTCCTGCGATCCAGTCCAGCGGCTCACTTGTATAAATCAATGCCTGTCCACCACTATCAGAGATGGACACCATGATAGCGGACTGCCCGTAGTCTTGATCTTCGCCAACTAGCGGCACGTAGCTCAGGTATTGGCTGTTCAGCCCCGCAAGCTCGGTCTGGAAAGAATACTGCTTGCGACGGTATTTCATAGCACGTCGATGACGCATACCAATGCGCCAAGCCCTTGTACGGTCCGTCACGCCGTCCAGTTTTATCTTCTCGACACGTAACCCTTGGTCGCCAGGCAAGCGGCACTGCACCACGCTCGCGACCCATCCGTTGCTGTCTATATACTCAACTTCTACCCCGTCATGGTCATCGTGCTTGTGAGGGTCAGCGGATCGTCGCAACGGCTTAACCATATTCTGAGGAGAATACCCCTGCTCCCACACTGTGCGAACATCGTCGCGCACGGGTCTAATCTTGCCGTTTTCCAATGAAAACTCGGACATGCCTGCACGTAATGCGGTATCGATGGCTTCTTTTACGTTGGTCTCATCAAATACGTAATCAAAGTATTCGCCACGCGGCTGCCATACGTTGGCAGACAGCCGCGCAAGCTCTTGCATATTGATAGCGTCGTCACCACGGCCTATGGAATCAACAATATGGCGTACGAAATCAGCGACATCCCTAGTTGGCTGCGCCGCTCCAATCGTGCCATCTGCGTTCACTTTGGGTAATATGCGCGTTGCTACTAGATTAACCCTGTTCTCTGCGTTTGAGCCAAGCCTGCCGCCGCTTCGCATACGGATTGCTATGGTCGTCCAGTCTGGGTACGATGTGCGTGTTGGCAGGCGTGACTTCAGCCCGAACCATTGTATCGTGTCGTTGATTTGCGTGGACGTAGACTGCGCGCCGACTCGGCGTATTCTGACTTCGGGACGGATTCCAGGC
>DATGTW010000056.1:0-6216 GCA_035301625.1 Paenalcaligenes sp. | reverse complement strand
GATGGTTCTTTATCAATTATGTACGGGAATGATCGACCAGAATTAGAAAGAAAGTTTTTACCTATCTTTGCAGCAATGGGGAAAAAGTTTATTCCCACGGGACCTACTGGTTCAGCCCATACAATGAAATGCTTGAATAATTATTTGTATGCTGCTGGTCTGCTTGCTGCGAGTGAAGCTCTGTTAATAGCTGAAGCGCATGGGTTAGATTTGGAGCGATTAGTCGATGTTTTCAATGCATCCAGTGGCCGCAATGTAGCCACTGAAACAAAAATCAAACAGCATATGCTTAACGGCAAAAATAATCGTGGTGGTTTTAATATTGATCTGATGGAGAAAGATCTGGCAATTGCTCAGGAATTAAAGGAACAAATTGGGATTGATGCCAAGCAATTAGAGCTTTGCTATAAAACCTGGAATGAAGCTAAAAGTCTACTGCCCCATAATAGCGATAATTTGGAGATCATTGCTTATTTAAAGGAAAAACAATCTCCTCTTGATTAAATTTAAATGTTAAAGGTACTGCTATGGAAATAGACATTAGAAAACAAGCTATAACTGTTGAGACTCATTACCATGACGGAGGGCCGAAGCCTGAAATACCGCTAAAATTAGCCGTTGCTTATGCGATTGTTAAGAACCCTTATACTGAGCATTATGAGGAGGACTTAATTTATTTTATGCGAGCTTTACGCTCTGTAGGGCATGACCTTGCAACACAATTAATAGAGCATTTGGGCAAGGAAAGTGTAGAAGTATACGGTAAAGCAGCCATAGTAGGTATTAATGGTGAGTATGAACATGGAGCAGTTTGGCATGAGGCCGGCGGTTGGGCAATGCGTGAGGTTTTAGAGCAGCCCAAAGCAATTGTGCCTGCGTCGCAAATTACCGCTACAGCAGGTTTCAGGTTAATCATGCCCTTGCATTACATTCATGCAGCTTATGTTCGCAGCCACTTTAATTCAATCGAAGTAGGCACTGTTGATGCTCCTAAACCAAATGAATTGCTTTTTGCTCTGGGTATGGGTACCGGGGGCAGGTTACATTCTCGGTTAGGTGGATTAAAGAAAGAAGAAGTTTCAGTGCATGATGGACAAAGGTAGTGATAAATTATTGTGAGCAATAATAATGTTGTCAGCAGATCAAAATCTCACAGCGTTGTGATCCCGATAGCAGCCCGTTTAGCTGTTAGCTAATCTACCGAGGTTTCAGGGGGCCACCCCACCCACTACCCCTTCCCATAAAGCCGAATAATCGCAGAGAAGTCCATTTTGGGGTCTTGCTGCAGATTAAGGTGCTGGTACATTTGCTCTGCCAATGCCCCCATGAAAACTGATTGTTCAGCCTTTTGGGCGGCTTGCAGGGCCAGGCGCAGGTCTTTTTGCATTAAACCGCTGGCGAATCCGCCTTGGTATTCGTGACTGGCGGGGGCGTTGGGGCAGATGTTGGGCACGGGGTTGTTGGTGTCCGAGCTCCAGCATCGGCCACTAGAGTGGTTGATGACCTCGGCTAGGGTGTGTGGGTCCATGCCTAGGTTCATGCCCAAGCTCATGGCTTCGGCGACGCCAATCATGGATATGCCTAGCAGCATGTTGTTGGCTATTTTAGCGACTTGGCCGTGGCCGTTGTCACCGCAGTGGATGGTGTTTTTGCCCATGGCCGCAAACAAAGGTTCAATGGCCTGCAGCGTGGATTGCGGGCCGCCCACCATAAAAGTTAGCGTACCTTCTTTAGCGCCCACCGTCCCCCCTGACACCGGAGCATCCAGGATTTGCAGTTGTTTTTCCTGAGCATGTTGAGCTACCTGCTGGGCACTGTGCGGATCGATGGTTGAGCAATCCACCAAAATACAATTTTGTCCTTGCAGCAGTGCAAGCAAGCCCTGTTGCCCCAGGTAGACCTCATTTACCTGAGCGGCGGCAGGAAGCATGGTGAAAATGACCTCTAATTGCTGTCGGCCGAATGCATCAATCCCGTGGAGTGGATGCGCGCCATGTTCAGCCAGCTTTTGCATGGCCGCAGGCTCGAGATCGAAAACAAATAACTCATGACCCGCATCTAATAAGCGCTTGGCCATGTGTGCGCCCATATTACCCAGACCGATAAAACCGACTCGCATAATGTCACTCCTTTGGATTTTCAAAACTATTGTTATTCAATTGACGGCGCGACTGGCCTTTGAAATACATTTTAGATGGAGCCAGTGCGCACCTAAAAGTGTATATGCAGACGAGGGAGTAAGGAAGGGGGATCAATCCTTCTTAGAGCAACAAACAAAGCGTTTTGATCGAGTATTATGGTTATTCTCTATAATAAATTAAATCTATAAACATATTGATGCCTATACGCAGCTTGCGTATAATTGAACATGAAAGCCTTATTTATTGAACTTCCAGCATTTCAACGACATAGGGAGCGGTATATGAATGATGCCGCTTTTAGGTCTTTCCAAGAAAAACTAATTGAAAATCCTACTGCTGGTGATGTGATTGTTGGTGCGGGAGGACTACGTAAGGTGCGATTTACTGATTCTTTTAAGGGTAAAGGTAAACGAGGCGGTCTGCGTATTATTTATTATTGGTGGGGAGGTGGTTTTCAATTTTGGCTTTTTACTTTATATCGAAAAGGTGAAATGAAAGATTTGAACGCTAAGGAGCGTCGAGTTCTTGCGCAAATGTTGCGAAATGAGATTCAAGCGAGGACACTATGAATAAACGCAATCTATTCGACGAGCTGGCCGAGGGGTTCCAAGCCTTGGGTGATGCGCGCGAGGGAAAAATCACTTTGCGGCAACATGCTGTAGATATTAAACCTGTGCCCGTGGTCACAGCTGACGAGCTAGTTTCTTTGCGCCAGCATTTGAATTTATCGCGTACTGTATTGGCGCATTATCTGCGTACTAATCCGCGTACGTTAGAAAATTGGGAGCAGGGTCGGGCAAAGCCCAACGCCCAAGCGTCTTTATTAATTCGTCTTGTTCAACGCTACCCCGATACGATTGACCGTTTGGCCTCGTTGTGATTATTTGATCTGCAACGAGGGTATCCGCATCCTGATACCCTCTAATATTTTATATCTGCGGGATATTAAAGCGTTTAACCAATCCTACTTCGCGGTTGATTTCTGCTTCTTGAAATTCGCCCCACCAGGCGACTTGTAGAAAATCGCCGTAGCCCAATTCTTGTAATGTGGGTTTGTCAGGTTCAGCGTGAAAGCGCTCGTCGGTGGTCATGGCCAATAGTTTTAGTTTACCGGATTCGACTAAGGACAGGGCGGCGCTGTATTCCACTATGGTGAAATCGATTTCTCCGGTTGAGGCGGCGATGATTGCGTTACCGCCGGGCCGATTTTCAACGACGTAGAATCGATCTCATTACTGTCTCCTGTTTCCCTTATAAAATGGGAATTTATTAAGTATTTTTGGTATGTAAGGCTACTCGCCCAATAACCTCCCGGTTGGATAGGGTATCCAGGGCTTGGGCAAACTCCTCTAGGGGGAATGTTTTGTAGGTCGTGGGTTGCAGTTTTCCTTCTGCGGTCCAATCGAGTAGTTCCGTAAATGCGGTGCGGACCTTTTCTGCGGTGCCTTTGGGGGGGCGTTGTCGTGCCCAACCCATGTAGTAGCCCCAGTACAGTCCAAATACGGTGACGTTTTTAACCAGCAGGATGTTGGCTGGTATTTGGGGGATGGTGCCGCTGGCAAAGCCCATGGGGATAATTCGGCCATCGGGGGCGATGCTGCGTAACGAGGTGTCAAACACGCTGCCACCGACAGGGTCAAAGATAACTTCTGCGCTCCGATTATGAGTATGTTTTAGTACTTGTTCTCTAAAGTCCTCCTTGCGGTAGTTGATGGCCAGGTCGGCGCCGCGTTGCTGGGCGGCCTGTGTTTTTTCTGCGCTGCCTGCGGTGGCGATGACGGTTGCTTTTAAAAGTTTTCCGATTTCAACGGCGGCCATGCCACTGCCGCCTGCAGCGCCGTGTACTAAGAGTGTTTCACCGGGTTGGATATTGGCTTTCCATTTCAGGGCTGCATAGGCGGTCGCGTAAATAGTTGGAAACTGTACCGCAGCATCAAAAGATACGGCCTCTGGCAGTTTAAAAACATTATGTTCTGGGGCAACGACCTCTTCGGCGTAACCCCCTGAGCGCGCGCCAGCCACGACTCTATCGCCGGCTTTAAAATGTTGGACCTGCGGGCCGCATTCAATCACAATGCCTGCGACCTCGGTACCGGGTGTAAACGGGGGTTCCCATCTATTTTGGTGCTTGCCATCGATGACGAGCAGGTTGGCAAAGCTCACCCCGATGGAGTGCACTTCGATGCGTATCCCGTCTTCAAATAGTTCAGGGCGCTCGGCCTGCTTGAAAACCGCATTTTCCAGTCCATAGTCTTCACAAATAACAGCTTTCATTTTTTCCTTTCCTCCTGTCGTTCACCGCGCCTGCCTTAATTTCATTTTAAAAAAACCATTAACCCACCTCGCCATGGCGACCTTCACCTGCTGCAAAGCGTTTTGCGCCCGGGACGGCTTCCACGTTTTTGGCTTCTTCGGCGTAGGCTGTTTCTTGGATAAGTGCCTCTGTCATGCTCAGACCTTCCTGGTCATACATCGAGCGTCGGTCTGACAGCATGGCTACCTGCGGGAATTCGGCCATTTGATTAGCGATTTCCAATGCTTTTTCCAAGGCCTGATCGGTGGGGGCCAGGCGCGTGACCAGTCCGGCCTGGAGTGCTTCTTGGGCGGTGACGATACGTGCGGATAGCAGCATATCCAGGGCAAAGCCTTGACCAACAGTGCGTGCGAGTCTGACGGTGGTGCCGTCACTCATGGGCACGCCCCAGCGTCGGGACAGCACAGCAAAGGATGCGCTGTCGCCCGCGACTCTAAGGTCACACCACAGCGCGACGCCCAGGCCGCCCGCACAAATGAATCCTTCTATGGCGGCGATGACGGGTTTTTTTGCAGGGCGAGCCAGCAGCCCATCTTGGCCTGCCCAGGCGTCGTATTTAACGCCAGTGGCCAGTTCTTTAAGGTCTGCGCCCGAGCAAAAATGCCCCCCGGCCCCAGTTAATATGGCCACGCGGGCGTTGTCATCTTTTTCAAAAAGTCGGATTTGCTCGGTCAGGGCGGTCATGCTCTCTCGATCGAGGGCGTTTCTGACTTCAGGGCGGTTGATTGTGATAATCGTGACATGGCCTGATTTTTCTACTTGAATTTTATTGTTCATTATTGACCCAGTTGTTCGATGGTAAAAAAGCATGGACAGAAAATGCAGCGATCTCTCGGGCGAGTTTGTCTCGGTCTTCCTGGTTTTCACCTTCATAGGGGCGATACCAGCGGGAGGTCCAGTTCAGCGCGCCCAATAGTGATTTGACCGCAATGCGGCCGTTCGCCGCACGAAATTCACCACTTTCTATCCCTTCGTTGATCACCCTGAGGTAGATACCCTCGTTTTCATCGCGCATACGAGTGATTTCGCGCATTTGCTCGCGTTCAGACTCTGATGTCCGGCCACTCATGTGTAACTGCGCCCCCAATCCTGACACCCTTAAATAGGCCAGGTGATTCATTATCAGATGGGTATGTGCTTTTGCCATGGCATAGAGCCGTTTGGCCGCACTGTCAGCGGTCTTGGATGGAGGTTCAATGGCCTCTTGCGTCAGCACCATGGCACGGTGCAGCACCGCAAAAAACAGATAGGTTTTATTTCTAAAGTGATAATAAATAATCCCTTTGGTGGCGCCATAATGGTCGCTAATATCATCCAAAGAAGCCCCTGAAAACCCCAAGGTCATAAAGACCTCGGCAGCCGCATCCAGGATGGCTTGCCGCTTTTCATCACTACCGGTATTGGAACGTCTCGCTAGAGTCATCGTCTTGCCTTCTTGAAAAAATCGATTAACCAAACTCTTCTCTGATCAAGTCAGTATGTGCGCCCAAACCGGGCACAGGCCCTAGTGTACGTTCTTCGCCCCTAAAGGTGGCTGGCGGGGCAACGATTTGGATGATGTCATCTTGCATCTGCACGGGGGTGCGCTTAAGGTGCGGGTGACTGGATAGTTCCTTAACCGTATTGACCGAGGAAAAAGCGATCTGTGCTTTTTGTAGCATCGCGTGCAATTCCTCGATCTGCATTTGCGCGAAAGCCTGGCTGATCAAATCATTGAGCTTTTCTTTGTTTTTGACACGCAGCTGATTGGTTGTGTAATCG
>DATGTW010000055.1:0-2794 GCA_035301625.1 Paenalcaligenes sp. | reverse complement strand
CGTCAGTGGAAGGGGGGGAATGCCTAACGCGGCGCGTTCGGCAACGTGTTGGCGATAAGATTCCAGCATGTTGCGGCCTATTTAAATAAAAATGGATGAAAAATGATGCGATTTGGGGGTACATTGTATGCATTACCCCCTCCTGAATCAATACTCTTATGTCTTATATAAGACCAGGCGAACAAATAAAGGTTCAAAAAAAGTTATTTCACCAAGAGTGCCTGGTATTCTGGATTCTTTTCTATAAAACGAGCAGCATAAGTGCACACAGGACGGACTTGCAATTGCTGGTCACGGGCCATATTTAATGCGCGACGTGTCAGTGCCGCAGCAACGCCGCGGCCCCCCAATTCAGAGGGCACCCAAGTATGGTCAATGCTCATGACCTTTTGGGATAGGGTGTATTCCAAATAAGCTTGGGCGCCGTTCTCTTCATAATAAAAGCACTGTTTGTCAGCGCGATGTTGGATAGCCTGAGTCATAAAATCCTATGAGACAAAATTTAGCGGCGGTCTTTGAGCCCTACAAAGGGGCGTGGCTCGGGGCCAATGTATTCTGCGGTAGGACGGATGATCTTGTTGTCCATACGTTGTTCGATCACGTGAGCGGCCCAACCCGTGGTGCGGGCGATTACAAATAGCGGCGTAAACATTAAACGCGGCACACCCATCAAGTGGTATGCCACTGCAGCATACCAATCCAGGTTAGGGAACATTCGTTTCTCTGCCCACATCGTCTCTTCGATGGCCTCGGCGACCTCGAAAAGTAAAGTGTCTTGGGCATCTTGGGCGAGGGTTTTGGCCACGGCCTTGATAACCTCATTTCGAGGGTCTGAAATTGTGTAAACAGGGTGCCCAAAGCCGATAATCACCTCGCGATTAGCCAAGCGTTTCTTGATGTCCTCGCGGGCCTCTTCGGGGCTTTGATAGCGCTGTTGGATTTCTAGGGCGACCTCATTAGCACCGCCATGCTTGGGACCGCGCAAAGCACCAATAGCACCGGTAATCGCACCATAGATATCGGCGCCTGTACCCGCAATCACGCGTGCTGCAAAGGTAGAAGCATTGAATTCGTGTTCTGCGTATAAATTCATCGAGATATTCATCGCACGAGCCCAGCTGCCTGAGGGCTTATCACCGTGTAACAAGTATAAAAAGTGCTCGCCAATACCGCCTTTTTTACCCTCGAGTTCGATTTCAATGCCGTGATTTGAATAGTGATACCAATACAGTAAAGCTGAGGATAGCGAGGCAATCAAAGTATCTGCAATATCGCGTGCATCTGCGATGGGCTGGCTGTCGTGCTCGGGTAAGACACAACCCAAAACCGAAACGGCAGTGCGCAATACATCCATGGGGTGCGCCGCAGCGGGTAGACTTTTCAATGCTTGGCGGACGGCTATGGGTAAATTGCGTCGGGCACGTAATTTGTCGTTGTATTGTTTGAGTTCGCTTTGTGTGGGTAGCTTGTTATGGATCAGTAAATAAGCGACTTCTTCAAATGAGCACTCGGGGGCTAGTTCTAAAATATCGTAGCCTCGGTAATGTAGGCTATGCCCATCGGTGCCAACCGTGCTCAGGGCAGTATTGCCGGCGGCGATACCTGATAAAGCGACAGAGCGTTTTCCTTTGGGGGTTGGTGTACTTTTATTATCGGTCATTGAATCCTCCAACATAAACGTTGCCCCCAATTTTAGTTGGGGGCGTGTAATCTCGGTTTATTTTAGCTGAGCAGGTCTTTGACCCCTTCGCGTTCCTCGAGTAGTTCGTCGAGGGTGACTTGCATGCGCTCGCGCGAGAAGTCATCAATCTCTAAGCCTTCAACGCGGCGGTAGGTACCGTTTTCAGTGATTACGGGAACACCGTACACAATGCCCTCGGGAATATTATAAGAACCATCCGATGGCACACCCATGGTGACCCATTTGCCATTTGAGCCCAGGAGCCAATCACGCATGTGATCAATCGCTGCATTGGCCGCTGACGCTGCAGAGGATAGCCCACGGGCTTCGATAATAGCTGCGCCGCGTTTGGCGACTGTGGGGATAAAGGTGTTTTCGACCCAGTCCTGGTCATTGATTTTGGCTGCCAATGATTCGCCATTGGCCTCGGCAAAGCGAATATCAGGATACATGGTAGGCGAGTGATTTCCCCATACGATCAGGTTTTCAATGTCAGCCACGGGGACACCGGCTTTTTGGGCCAATTGGGTTAAAGCGCGGTTATGATCTAAGCGCAGCATGGCAGTAAAGTTTTCAGCGGGCAGGTCGGGTGCCGACTTCATGGCGATGTAGGCGTTTGTATTTGCTGGGTTGCCCACTACTAAAACCTTGACATCGCGGCTAGCAGCCTCGTTGAGGGCGCGGCCTTGGGCAGTAAAGATTTCAGCATTAAATTTGAGCAAATCACTGCGCTCCATGCCGGGCCCTCGTGGGCGTGCGCCTACTAATAGCGCTGCATCTGCATCCTTGAAGGCAATATTTGGATCGCTAGAGTGAATGACGTCCTGCAACAAGGGAAAGGCACTATCATCGAGCTCCATCATCACGCCCTGTAAAGCTTTTTGCGCTTTTTCATGTTCAATTTCTAAAAGCTGCAAAATAATGGGCTGGTCTTTGCCCAGCATGTCGCCAGAGGCAATACGGAATAAAAGCGAATAGCCAATTTGACCAGCTGCCCCGGTAATAGCAACTCGGATTGCGGGTTTTGACATAGGAAGGCTCCCAAATGATTAGTCTTGAGTTAGTCAGGTGAGCCCCGGTCAAGCCGTCTTGGAGTGAGACGGGTAGTCGTTT
>DATGTW010000054.1:0-32276 GCA_035301625.1 Paenalcaligenes sp. | reverse complement strand
TTTCTAGGCCCTGCAAGTATAAATTATGGGCTTCGATGGCTTGCTCGCTGGGCTGAATGACAGGCAGGGATTGAGCATCACCCTTGGTAGCCACCTGTATTTCCCCTACTTCTTCGGTATCGCTACTAAAGCCCATCACCAGGCTTTCTTGGCCTCGTGTCATGGCCAACCAAACGTCTGCTAGTAGCTCGGCGTCCAAGAGGGCCCCGTGTAGTACCCGATGCTCATTAGAAATGCCGTAGCGGTCACACAGCACGTCCAAACTATTGCGGCGCCCCGGATGCAATTCGCGTGCATAGGCCAGTGAATCAGTGATTTTGCCGCAATAATGTTCAAATGGCTTAAAACCACAGCGCTCGAGCTCGGCATCTAAAAAACGCACATCAAAAGGTGCATTATGAATAATGACCTCGGCACCTTTAACGTATTCCACGATTTCTGCGGCGATGCTCTCAAAAGGCGGATACTCTGAAAGAAACTCGGTAGTCAGCCCATGCACACCTAATGCTTCTGGATCACTATCGCGCCCGGGGTTGACGTAACGGTGCAAATTATTGCCAGTCAGGCGCCGTTTATTGACCTCTACCCCACCAAACTCAACGATTCGGTGCCCTTGGGCAGGGTCCAAACCTGTAGTTTCTGTATCCAGGATCACCTGACGCATAGATGCCTCCGTAATAAACTTTAAAAAAATAGACTGGCTGAGCTAGCCAACTATCCGTGCACAGCAGTTAGTATCCGCATCCGAGCCTCTGAGAATCGTGTCGACTACTCATCTGCCTGCTCACGCACGACCGGGGCACGGGCAATATAGGTATAGGCTGCGGGCACCACGAACAATGTCAATACCGTACCAAACAACAAGCCACCGACCAAGACCCAACCAATCTGCTGTCGACTTTCCGCACCAGCACCCGTCGCATAAACTAATGGTAAAACACCTAAAACCATCGCCCCCGTGGTCATTAAAATGGGACGCAAGCGCATTTCACACGCGCGCACCACTGCCGTATAGGCATTGAACCCTTGGGTGCGCAATTGGGTTGCAAATTCGACAATCAGGATGCCGTGTTTGGTAATTAATCCCACCAAAGTAATTAACCCAATCTGACTATAAATAGACAGGGTGCCTCCGCTAACCCAAAGCGCAAATAAAGCGCCCGTCATGGATAATGGCACAGATAGCATAATGATAAAGGGATTGCGCCAGCTTTCGAATTGAGCAGCCATGACCAGATAGATAAAGACCAAAGCCATCGCAAACACAAAATACATGCTGCCCGATGAATCACGAAATTCACGTGACTGTCCATCCAAATCCGTCTGCACTGCGGATGGCAAGGTCTCGTCAGCCACCCCCTGCATATGATTCAAAACCTCGCCCAATGCATAACCCGGTGCAACCGAGGCCTCAACAATAACCGCACGCAAACGATTAAAATGGTTTAGTGACTGCGGGGCCACTGTTTCCTCGACAGAAATAAAGCTGCCCAACGGCACCATAGAATCTGCCCGGTTGCGTACAAAAATATCACTGATATCAGCGGGGGTAGCACGCGATTGTTTATCGACTTGTACGATGACGTCATATTGCTCGCCGTCGCTTTCAAAGCGTGTGACCTGGCGCCCCCCCAGCAAGCTTTCGAGCGTGCGCCCGACAACATCCACGGCAATGCCCGCATCCGCCAGTTTATCTCTATCAATCTCGACACGCAGCTCGGGGGTATTCAAGCGTAAGTCAGTATCTACGTTTTGCAGCCCATCATAGTCTCTGAGTCGGTCAGTAAAGCTTTCAACCATTTCGGCGAGCTCACTATACGGTGCCTGACTCATGATGACAAATTGCACTGGCTTGGAAGTCGCACGTTGACCAAAAGAAGGGGGATTGGTGGGGAATGCACGCACCCCTGGCAGTGCCTCGAATAGCGGCTGCAATTCACGGGCGATACTTTGTTGCGAGCGATCGCGCTCATCCCAGTGCTTGAGACGCAAAATGGCAAATGAGTCAGTGACTGTGGGGAACCCAATGACCGCCTGATAGGTTTCTTTTTCTGGCATGGACTCGTACAAAGCCTCAATCTGCTCAACACTATTCAAGGTGTAGTCCAGAGTCGAGCCCTCGGGCGCGCTCACAATGCCAAAGATCACCCCTCGGTCTTCGGTAGGTGCGAGCTCATCGGGAATCAGTGTAAATAAATAGGCACTGCCCGAAGCTACTAGCAGACCCGCCAATATCACCAGTAAGCGTAGCCGCAGGGCGCGTACCAGCCAACGTCTATAGCCTTTTGTCAGCCCCTGCAAGCCACGCTCGATAAACAGATACAAGCGCCCGGGATTTTTGATAGGCCGCAACATAGTCGAGCACATCATGGGCGTTAAGGTCAAGGCAACAAAACCAGAGACCATCACCGCCCCGGCTAAGGTCAGGGCAAACTCAATAAACAGGCGTCCTGTGCGTCCAGTCGCAAAAGCTAAAGGCGCAAACACCGTCACCAGAGTCAAGGTCATCGCAATCACCGCGCCGGTG
This sequence comes from Paenalcaligenes sp., assembly GCA_035301625.1. GTDB lineage: Bacteria > Pseudomonadota > Gammaproteobacteria > Burkholderiales > Burkholderiaceae_B > Paenalcaligenes. The sequence continues at coordinate 29,749 of DATGTW010000054.1, read as the reverse complement.
ATTTCCCGAATTCCAATAATGGCCGCCCGAAAACGTGGCACACCCTGCTCGATATGGCGGAATATATTCTCCAACACCACAATGGCATCATCTACCACTAAACCGATTGCTAGCACCATCGCCAATAGGGTCAGGGTGTTGATGGAAAAACCAAAGGCATACATCAAGCCCATAGCCCCAACAAGTGACACCGGGATAGTGACTAAAGGGATCAGGCTGGCACGGATATTACGCAGAAAAAACAAGATCACCAGAGTGACTAATAAAGTCGCCTCAAGGATAGTATTAAATACGGAACGGATAGACTCTTGGATAAAAACGGAGCTGTCATAGGAAATATGCAATTGCATATTTCCTGGCAAGTTTTTATTTACTTCTTCGACTTCTGCACGCACGGCTGCAGACAAAGTCAGCGGATTAGCGGTCGATTGTTTAGTCACTCCGATGGTTAGGCTAGGCGCGCCATTAAAGCGGGCCATTACACGTTCGTCCTCTGGCCCCAGATAGATATTGGTCATGTCACCCAAACGCACGGGATAGCCGTTCACATGACTAACCACAATATCTGCAAACTCTTTGGAGGTCTGTAAATCTGTTGAGGACACCACCGAAAACTCACGGTCTACGGACTCGATACGACCCGCCGGGATCAAGACGTTTTGCGCGCGTAAAGCGTTTTCAATATCTTGGACAGTCAATCCAAAAGCTGCCATGCGTGTCCGATCCAAATCTATGCGCATGGCCTGCAAACGCTCGCCGAAAACCCGTATTTCTGCGGCCCCGGGCAGAACTGAAAATCGGGTTTTCAAATAACGATTAATATAATCTGAAGCTTCAATGGGACTAAGATCGCCCATATTGACCCCCACATACACAATGGGGGTAGAATCGGCTTCGACCTTATTAATGATGGGCTCTTCGACCTCGTCGGGTAAAAAACGCCGAGCTCTGGAGACCTTGTCCCGTACATCGGCTGCCGCAGCATCAGGGCTGCGACTGAGATCAAATTTAATATTGATAATGCTGCGCTCGGAACGGCTTCGAGAAGTCATGACATCGACCCCCTCGATACCCGAAAGCTGGTCTTCAAGCGGTTTGGTGACCTGACTCTCGATGACGTCAGGAGAGGCTCCCTTGTAATTGGTGATCACCGATACTACGGGCTCGTCAATAGCCGGATATTCACGCACACTGAGCCGATCATAAGAGACCAGCCCTATCAGTACGATGAGCAGGGAAAGTACAGTGGCAAATACGGGTCGCCGGATACAAAACTCTGAAATATGCATAAAATAGCGCTTTTACTCAAAGGTCACAGTGCGACTTTCTGCTTGCACCCTTACGCCGTTGCGCACCTTTTGGAGCCCAGTGATTAAGACCTCTTGGCCCGGTTCAATACCTGAAACCTCAACCCACCCACCGCGACGAATCCCTATTTTCACACTGCGTTTACGCACAGTTTGATCGGGTTGTAGCACAAAAATGTATTGCTCACCGGCTGACGGGGCAATGGCTGACTCGGGAATCATGACTGCCTCGTGCTGCTCAAGATGGACTTGCACCCGCGCAAACATCCCCGGACGTAAACTCATATCGGGATTAGGAATGCGTGCTCGCAGACGCACCGCGCGTCCTTGGGCATCTAAAGCAGGCGCAATCACATCGATCTGCCCTGGAAAGAACTCACCTGACAAAGCATCAAACCGCAAAGTAACAGGGGTACCCTCGCTAACCATGGGCAAATAATGCTCGGGGATTTGAAACTCGACAAAAAGCGGATCGATGGCTTCGATACGCACTAAATCAGTACCAGGTGCGACATAGTCCCCAATCGATACAGACCTGAAACCCAAGACCCCATCAAAGGGTGCGCGAATGCTGGTTTTTTCCAGTTGCGTCTGGGCCAAATTAGCCTGAGCCTGCGATACCGCTAGCTCGCTGGCGACCTCATCACGCGCCTGAGCACTAATAAAACCTTCTTGGCTGAGCTGGCGTGCACGCGCGTACTGGCTTTGTTTTAGTTGTAGATTGGCCTGCGCTTGGTCAAACTCGGCACGCAATAGGCTATCATCTATTTTCAAGAGCAATTGACCCCGCTCAACTGCAGAGCCCTCTTTAAAATCAATCTCGGCAACCTTGCCCGTGATCTCGGCGCGCAACATCACTGCGTCACGCGCCCATAAAGAACCCACCGCCTGCACCTCAACCCCTAATTCCTGAGCCAGGGCCGCCACCACATCCACACGCGGACCGGCATCATTCTCATCAGTGGCTCTTTCCGTTTCCTTTACAGATATGGCCTCTTCGGCGGCCGTGTCCTCAGCCACTGCATCCATATCAGCTGGCCCTTTATCAGTAGCGGTATCTGTCTCTTTGGTCGTGTTGGATACTGTTGCCGCGTGTTTATCTGTGCTCTGCTGTGCTTGTTCAGCATCATGGCGAACACTGTAGGCATAAAATGCCGCCCCGGCCACGCCCACAATCAGCAGCAACCAAATAATGTGTTTCTTTTTCATTCTCATGTCTGAGCGATGGACTCAACCCCCATATTTGCTAGCGCATCTGCGCGCTCATTACCCGGATCTCCAGCATGACCACGCACCCATTTCCATGTCAGCTCATGCTGGGTAGAAAGTATATCTAATTTTTGCCACAAATCAGCGTTTTTTACAGCTTGTTTGCTGGCTGTGCGCCAACCACGCTGTTTCCATCCCTCGAGCCATTCGGTCATCCCCTTTTGAACATACTGCGAGTCTGTGTGCACGGTCACTGTACATGACCTTTTAAGCAGTGTCAGCGCCTCGATAACGGCCCGTAATTCCATCCTGTTGTTGGTAGTGTCGTCCTCTCCACCGTAAATTTCTTTTTCATGCGCGCCATATTTTAATAAAGCACCCCAGCCCCCGGCACCGGGATTACCTTTACATGCGCCATCGGTCCAGATTTCTACGACTTGTTTACTCATTGCTTGTATCACCTAAATAACTTCTGTGTGATTTATTGGTTGCTACTGAACGTCCACGCTGACGTTGTTTCGTGTGACTCCACTCTAAACCGACCATGCGCATGCCGCTAACCCGCTTAACTGCGCGTATTACATAAACAGCACCGCCTATAGGCCACCAACGACGACCCATATATTCCATAAACTGCCAGCGCCGAATCCAATGCGGCTCTTCGCAATAAGGGATATAACCGCCCAAAAAGGACTCTTCCATATCAAAAGACAATAATTCTAGCCAATCACTGACACGATAGGGTGATACCCAATGAGCGGCCGGTGCCGGCAAACGCGGCGCAATCCCGACCATGCGCTCGCGTAGCCCCCACAAACTAAGCGGATTAAAACCTGTAATGATCACCCGACCCTCTGGAACCAACACCCTTTCGACCTCTCTGAGGACCTGGTGTGGATCGTAAGCATTTTCTAATACATGGGGAAGTAGGATAAGATCAATACTTTGAGTCTCAAAAGGCAAGGCTTCGGGCTGTGTAACGAGTAGATCAGCACTATGCCTACTTGGATTTACTTGCTGTTGGGTATACCATTTATGCATGATGCGACTGGTGCGCAACAAATCCCAATCAGGCAAACTGACCTGCACCGCATGGTACCCAAAAACATTTGATACCAAGCGTTTGATTTGGCGCTGCTCTAGAGCACGCACATGGCGCCCGATAGCTGTTTCGAGCCATGCCGTGAGGCTGCACAACTCTGTCACAAAACCTCCATGACTATGATTAACGTATTAGAACAATCGGCCTTAAAAGGATTACAACTACGTGCGGTGTGCGCTTTCAAGGACAACTATATCTGGATTGTGCACGACGACACCCATGCCCTTATTGTAGACCCGGGCCAGGCTGATCCGGTACTGCATTATCTACAAAAACACGCCCTGGACCTACATGCCATCCTGATCACGCACCATCACGCCGATCATGTCGGGGGGATACAGGCCATCAAACAAGTCTACCCCAATGCCACCGTGTATGGGCCAGCCCGAGAAAATATACCGCATTGTGATCATACCCTTCAGGACAATGATGAAATAGAATTTCCTGTCCTACAATTACAATTCCAGGTACTTGATGTGCCCGGGCATACTGCAGGGCATATTGCCTATTTCAGTACCGGGCCCAAGGGCGACCAACCCTTTTTATTTTGCGGGGACACTCTGTTTTCCATTGGCTGTGGCCGCCTCTTCGAAGGCACGGCTAAGCAAATGCTGGCCTCATTGGATAAAATCGCCGCATTGCCTGCTGACACCCTGGTTTGCTGTGCACATGAATACACACTGAGCAACATCAAATGGGCCTTAGATGTAGAACCTGACAACAGTCATTTACAGCTTTATCACCAGCAGGTAGAGGCCCTGCGGGCAAAAGAACAGCCCACCTTGCCCTCACGTTTAGGATTGGAACTCGATGCCAACCCCTTTTTACGCACCCGCGAGCCAAGCATCATCACAGCAGCCAGCCAATATGCAGCAGCCGAGCTGACCCAAGATAGCGATGTGTTTGCAGCTCTCAGAGAATGGAAAAATAACCACTGACCGCCATGCCACTCATCGCCCGTTTTTCGCTGCTCGTACTCATGGTCCTAATTTCGGCCTGTGCTGTACAGCCGGCTGCTGACAAGGATGATTTTGTCACCGCCATAGATACCCCGCATACTATTGACCTGACTCAAGACCCTGATGATGTCTGGGTCCGTATTCGACGGGGCTTTGCCATCCCTAATCTTAATACACCATTGGTGGATCAATGGACACGGTATTACGCACAAAACGCTACCTCGGTGTTGACCATGAGCGAGCGGGCCAGCAAGTACCTTTATTTTATTGTCGATGAACTCGAGCGACGTGGCATGCCCACTGAATTGGCATTATTGCCATTTGTGGAAAGCGCTTTTAACCCCACCGCCTATTCTCGGGCACATGCCTCGGGGTTATGGCAATTTATCCCCAGTACAGGCGAACACTATAATTTGCGCCAGGATAAATGGCTAGACGAACGCCGCGATCCAGTCGCCTCTACCCATGCGGCACTGGATTATTTGTCTTATTTATTTGATTTTCAAGGGGATTGGTATTTGGCGTTAGCCTCGTATAACTGGGGCGAAGGGGCAGTACGACGGGCGATTGAAAAAAATGAAAAAGCCGACAAAGGCACGGATTATTTAGCTTTGAAAATGCCTGAGGAAACACGCAACTATGTGCCCAAGCTACAAGCCATCAAAAACATCATTCACAACCCTGTGGCCTATAACATCCAGCTACCCAAGGTCAATAACGAGCCTTACTTCACTACCGTGCGGGGTCCAAGCCACATGGATGTCGAGGTCGCAGCCATGTTGGCAGACATGCCCCTTGAAGAGTTCATGTTTTTAAACCCTGCTTACACACGTGATCTCATTCCTCAAGATCGGCCTGTTATTTTATTGCCCAAGGAAAACGCTCGTCTTTTTGCAGAAAACCTGGAAACCTACGAAGGGCGCCTGAGCCGCTGGGAGGTTTACGAGCCCCGCCCCGGCGAACGCTTGTCAGAAATCGCCGAACGGTTCGACATGAGCCTGACTGAGTTACGAGATATCAACCATTTAGCTAAAAATAGCCAGCAAATCACCGATCAACAAGTCCTACTGGTTGCCGCTTCAGAAACAAAAGACACTGATACACTCGATTCTGAACCACTCGGTGTACAAGTTGCCTCACTCGAAGAGCTGCCCTCATTCGAAGCAGCCTCAACAAAACGGGTCGGGGTCCGCACGAACAGTACCCCACAGAAGACCGCGCAACGCATGGTTGCCCGCGAGGTGCAACATAGCAACAGCGGTCATGATATCGAGCGTCGGACCTCCAGAAAAAAGCAGCCCGAAACACGCCACTACACGATCCAACGTGGCGATACGCTTTATAGCCTTGCGCGTCGGTTTAATACCTCGGTGCAAGAACTCCAAGAAACAAATAATTTGCGCGGCCATAATATTCCGCTTGGCAAGCGCATAATCATACCCAATCAATCGTTATAAACATTCAAATTATCAAGGAAAATGCACCATGGCTTTTTTAAGCGGAAAACGGATCCTTATTACTGGAGTCATCTCCAATCGCTCTATTGCCTACGGTATTGCTCAAGCCTGTAGAGAACAAGGTGCGGAAATAGCGCTCACCTATATGGGTGAACGTTTTAAATCTCGTATCGAAAAACTAGCCGAAGATCTGGATGCTCAATTTTTACTTCCACTGGATGTCACTGATGACACCCAAGTTGATGAGCTCAGTGGGCGTATTCAAGCTCATTGGGATGGCCTGGATGGTCTGGTCCATTCGATTGGCTTTGCACCCCGCGAATCCATTGCTGGCGACTTTCTCGAGGGCTTGTCGCGTGAGGCATTTACCGTTGCGCACGAGGTATCTGCCTATAGTTTTCCGGCGTTGGTGAAAGCTGCTTTACCCTTACTAGAAGGGCGTCCTAGCTCGGTGCTGACCTTGACTTATTTAGGGGCCGAAAAAGCCGTCCCACACTACAACACCATGGGGTTGGCAAAGGCCTCGCTAGAGGCCTCAGTACGCTACCTGGCAGCTTCGCTGGGCCCCCGTGGTATCCGCGCCAATGGCCTCTCTGCCGGTCCCGTGCGTACTTTGGCAGCCAGTGGCATCCAGGACTTTAACAAAATCCTCAATTTTGTTGCTGCCAATTCTCCCTTGCGTCGCAACGTTACCATCGAAGATGTCGGCAATACAGCAGCTTTTTTACTTTCGGACTTAGCTGCGGGCATCACTGGCGAGATTACCCACGTGGATGCTGGTTTTTTCAGTGTCACCCCTGGGATGTATCCACCCGAAGAATAAAGCCACGGGGCCGCAAGGCCCCGTTTTAGCACTCACCTCGCTGGACTGAGCCCCGCAGCAGATTTGTTATTCTGCGCCTCAAAAACATTGGCCTGCTGCTTATGTTTCTTTTCTTTTAACGCATCCAAATCGGCCCCTACATGGGCGATCTGGCGTTGTTTGGCAATAATCATTTGTCGTTCGCGCTCACGTAAGCGAGTGAGCCTCTCGGGGCTGTGACTACCATGACAGTAAGGACAAGAAATGCCAGCCTCAAATTGGGGCATTTGGCGCTCTTGCGGGCTGACCGGCATACGGCATGCTCGGCAAAACTCATAATCACCTCGTACAAGCCCATGACCCACAGACACGCGCTCATCAAAAACAAAGCATTCCCCCACCCACATACTTAGCGCCTGCGGGATATCCTCAAGGTATTGCAAAACGCCCCCTTGTAGATGGTAGACCTCATCAAAACCCTGAGTACGCAAATAAGCGGTGGATTTCTCGCAGCGAATGCCGCCTGTGCAAAACATTGCCACAGGTGGCTTGCCCTCGAGCACACCACCTGGCTTTTGCTGCTCTTTTACCCACTGGGGAAAATCACTAAAACTGTCTGTTTGAGGGTTAATGGCCCCCTTAAAAGTCCCAATACCTACCTCATAATCATTGCGTGTATCAACAACTACTACGTCAGGGCGGCTAATCAGTGCATTCCACTTTTGCGGCGGTACATACTCGCCGACCCATTCGGCGGTAGATAACTCTGGAACACCCAATGTGACAATTTCCTTTTTAAGACGCACCTTTAGGCGATAAAAAGGGGCTCGTGCGCTCTTGGCTTCTTTATGTTGTAGCTCTGCCAAGCGCGGATCAGCTCGTAAGTAGTTCAAAACGGCTCGGACCCCTTGTTCGGGACCAGCAATGGTGCCGTTAATCCCTTCGTGGGCCAATAATAATGTGCCAATAACGGAATGCTGCGTGCAGACCTCATGAAGTGCTGCCTGCATTTCATGATAATCATCCAGCGCTACAAAGTGATAAAGCGCTGCAATCAAATATCGCGACATATACAAAACCTTACAAGTGCCTACCTATAGAAACAATATGAACGATAAAACTAACCCTGTTTCGCCATGGTTTCTCACAAAGTTCCTGATCAAGATGATCATACGCCGATTTTTCTTTTAAAGGCATCACTATGCGGGATCTACAACACATTTTTTGCAGGTGTTCTGCACTGTAGGTGGCCAGATACAAGTTTTCTTTTCCCCCAGAGCGAGATACAGTGGAAATAGGCTTGCACACATCACGCTTAATTGTTTAAATTTCAGCCTGCTTTGACCTACCCTTTTCACAGACTTTATCAATACAAGTTTCATGGACTCTCTGACCCAAGCAGTTCTTGGCGGTAGTATCACCGGTGTGGCTCTGCATCGTTTTTTGGGCCGTAAATCAGTGTTTCTGGGGGCAGCACTGGCTACTTTGCCCGATTTAGATATCTTTGTCCGCTACGCTGATCCCATCAGCAGCATGACCTATCATCGTGGGTTTACTCATTCCTTATTTGTGCTGACGGCCTTTGCAATAGTGCTCACCGTATTATGGCGGCTCTGGCGGCCCCACACAGAATATAGTACCCGCCGATTATTTTTAGCCTTATGGTTGTGCCTGATTACGCATCCTTTATTGGATGCTTTTACCAGCTTTGGGACGCAACTGTGGTGGCCTACAAATGTGATTCCCACCTCGTGGTCCAGCATATTTATCATTGATCCCCTCTATACCTTACCTTTATGTGTAGGTGCATTTGCAGGACTATTTTTCCGACCTAAACCTACCATACAGCGACTCATGGGCTGGGGTTTAATTCTGAGTACTGCTTATCTGGGGTGGACGGTGGGCGCCAAATTTTGGGCGGAGCATCGCGCTAAAGAGCATCCTATCCTGGCCACACATGAAATTATGGATGTCTTTAGCACACCTATGCCTATGAACAGTTTGCTATGGCGCGTGGTGGTCCGCACTAAAGCAGACGAAGACTGTGAAATTATTGTGAGTCTGCTGGACTCAGGCCCCAAAGAAGCGCTCTGTTTACCCCATCAGCGTCATTATGGACAATGGGTTCAGGATCACGCGCTACTGCAGCGGCTGGAATGGTTTAGTGGTGGCTGGCTGCGTTATGACCCCACTGATGGGGTATTGGTTGTGACAGATTTACGTATGGGTGTTGGCCCGGGCAACAACAGTTTTCGATTTGCAGTGGCCGAGCTCGATCCTGAAGACCACTGGCAGCATATTACCCCTTATCGTTGGCCCGGAATTACTGACTATAGTGAACTTAAACATGTCATGCAGCGTGTTTATCAACCCAATCCCCCATTACCTCTAGAGCGGTGGGCATCTGAGGCCAAACTTAAGACCACCTCTACCCCATAGAACTAAAGCCTTTCACAGCAATTAGTGCCCCCTACCCGAGTATTACGAGACCACTTTTAAGTGCTTTTTTTCGCCGCCTGGGCTGTCTTGGCTACGCTTGTTTTCTGGACAGCCTTTTTGCCGCTTTTTGTGGCCCTCTTTTTAGTTGCCTTAGTTGCCTTAGTTGCCTTAGCGGCCTTAGCGGCCTTAGCGGCCTTTTTACCAGCTTTACTCGCTGCTTTCTTTGCCGTTTTAGTAACTGATTTTGTAGCTGCTTTGGGCGCCGCTGCCTGGGTATTAACCGCTTTAGTGGCTCGTTTCGGTAGCTGCACTGCCTCGGGGCAGATATGCGATTCACGGACTCCAGGTGACCATTGACTGGTCAAACCCATCACGCGCGCAACATGGTCAAAACGCGCATGAACCCCCTCGTCCATATTGAGTACATCACGCAACTCGGCAATTTTAGACACAGCCGCCCAAATTGACTGTCGGGCTGCATGACTTTGGACCAGTATAGGCAACGCATCTATGGCTTGCTCGGGATACGCACGCACAATACGCCACTGTCGACGCATAATAGGTCGTAATTCTTCTTGGCTAGGCAAATGTAATTGATGGCGAGCGTGAGCTGCCAGGTTTTGCAGCATATTAAAAGCCCGCTCATCAATAAAGGTACGTTCACCAGCCATGTAGATTAAAACACGCGCAAAAGCCTCTACAGTCCCCCCTTGATCAATTTGTAATGCAGCCAATTCACGACGTAATTCACGTAATTCAGTGTGCAATGCTGAATCGTTACTTTGCACTATTTTCTCGGTTTCAGACGGCGCATCCAAACCCACCAGTGCACGCAAATATGGATTGTCATAGACAGCATGAAAGGTTGCTTCGATGGTTTGATCGCGAATATCTTTATAGGCATCTAAACCGTTAACCAAAGCATCCCCCATAAGGCGCTCCCAAGCCAAGAAAATATTGTCCTCGGAAACGGGAGCACGCTCTTGTCGCGCTGTACGCGCAGCCATTTTGGTATAAACCGCCACGGGATTCAAGCTGGACCATAGGTAGTTTTCCATGCGGTTTGGATGCATTGCCCGCATCCATTTTGGACTAAAACCAGTACTGAGGGCGCGTACAACAGGCGATACAGCCAAATCATACACATGCTGATTAACCTCGGAAATACGATTGACAACCTCAAAGCCCTGTTCATCACTGCGCCCATCATCCAACGCCCGAATATCATCTAGCTCACGAGGCACAAAAGTAACCAAATGGCGCCCCTGAATCCATTCAGAGTGCGGCATATGCGGATGCAGGTCTTCGATTTTGGCCTCATATAAACCAGGGGGTAATAAACCTATCAGATCTAATGCCCCCACCAATGCTTCGTGCTCGCGAGAAGCCACACTAGAAGATACAAAAATCCCCAGGTGACCAATTTTTTCATGCAAACAATACACGATGACCTGTTCATGCTCGCGGATATCTTCGACGTCTTGGTAAAGATCTAAAATCCAATTCAACGCCTGCGGCGGCGGGGTAATGTTATCGCCTTCGGAAGCAAACACGATGATAGGACTGCGAATATTGCGCAAATTGACGTAACCCTCTCCGACCGGATTACGTAAAAGGCCACGGGACAGATGATTACCCACAAAGAGTTTTTGTACTATCCAGTCTATTTCTTTACGGGTCAGCAAAAAATGGCCCGTCCACCAGCGCTCGAATTGCAAAAACCGTTCGGTCTCGGTATCGGCATTGCTATATAGGTTGTAGAGCTTTTTCCAATAAGTATTAGCGGGATCCAGTTGCTCAAAGTTTTCGACCAGATACGCACCATCAAAGATGCCCCCCTGAAGATCACTAATAAAAGAGCTGGGCCAGGCACCGCCCACCATACCACCTGTGTAACGCATGGGGTTTTGCCCGGCGCGCCCAGACCAATACGCCAAAGGCGCCCCCGCTAACAGCAAGGGGCCTGCCAAATCTGGAGCCACACTCGCCAATAGTGCTGCCGCCCAACCGCCTTGGCAATTACCAATAATAAAAGGCTTGCCCACCCGCTTAGGGGGATGCAATTCAGCGACCTTTTGCAGAAAAATCATCTCGGCCTTAACAACGGCCTCTATTGTTTGATCCTCGCAAGGCTCAGGCCCAAAAGTAATAAAATAGCAAGGATGCCCTGCTGCAGTAACCACCCCTATTTCGCTGCATAACTTAGAACCAGCAACCCCTGGGCCATGGCCTGCCCGCGGGTCTATAATGACAAAAGGCTTGGCATCAGGATCAACCGGGTGGTCTTTGGACGGCAATATACGCAACAACGAATAATTTACAGGTTGCTCGAGGGTACGACCATCGAGCACGCATTCATGCTCAAAAACCAGCACTGGGGGCTTGCCCTCACGGGTATGCTCGATAAATTGATCCCCACGTTGGCGTAAAATATCGAGAAATAGGGCACCGCGCTGCTGCGCATCCTGCCAGTATTCCGCAAACTGTTGCAAAAGATTCGTTGACATAACACAGAACTCCCAGATTTAGCCCATTGAGCCCATAGTATGGCTCAATCGGCGATGGGCAAACACAAAGAACACCAAACCAATAACAAGCATAATGGCAAAATCACGCCATATCATCGTAAAATCAGCCCCTCGTATCAACACCGCCTGCGCATAAGAAACAAAATGCAAGGTAGGCGTGGCTGACATAATCCACTGTACCAGCTCGGGCATGCTTTCACGAGGCGTAATCGAGCCAGACAGTATTTGTAAAGGTAATAACAGCAAAATTGCCATCAATCCAAACTGCGGCATCGTGCGTGCCAGGGTGCCCATATAAATCCCAATTGAAGTGGTGGCGAATAAATATACAAAGGCACCCAACATAAATAAGGCGGTAGAGCCACCTAACTGCGCCCCGATTAAGCCCCGAATCATCACCTGCAACGCGAAAAAACTGCCCAGTAGCACCACAACCGCCATAGGCCACACTTTGGATATCATGATTTGCAAAGGCGTGATGGGCATGACCAATAAATGCTCGATGGTGCCGTGCTCACGCTCTCGAATGAGGGCCGCGCCCGTCAAGATAATCGATAATAATGTGACGTTATTGATCAAACCCGTAATGCCCCCAAACCAGGCTGAATAAACATTAGGGTTAAACAAAGTATGCTGCACCAGCACCACATCCAAGGAAAAAGGTTTATCCATCTGACGACTGAGATGTTTTTGAATTTCTTGACCCAGAATGGTTTGGATATAGGAAGCCCCTACTAGTGCTTGACTTTGTCGTGTCGCATCGACGTTTAACTGCACTGCAGGCTGTCGCCCGGCCTCTAAATCCCGCTGAAAGCCCGGCGGAAAATTGAGCACAAAAGTATCTTGCCCTGCGTCCATTCCCGCATCTATTTCTGCTCGATCAATTAATCGCGGGGGCAAGAAAAAAGGCTCTTGCAAAGAGTCCACCAACCGTTTTGACAGCTGTGATCGATCTTCATCGACGACCGCGATGGCAGCTTTGTTCAGCGCATCAGGACGTTGTTTTGCATTCGAGTAAATCACCCCCGAAAACATGAAAATAATCAAAATCAGCATACCCATGTCCCGACCCAGGCTATTAAATTCTTTAATCCCCAGATGAAAGACTGTTTGCATGCGGTGCCACCAAGTATCCTGTATATCTTGGGCTTTTGTGGATGGGCCTGAAGAACGAGATTGGCTCATTTTATTTCGCCTGTTTTCTTAGAAAGATCACCGAAGCAAGGGTAAGCACAGGCACAGCGATCAGCAGCGGATAGAAAGAATCACTCAGTGCACCCCAGTCAAGCGCTTTTGCAAAAGTACCGCGACTAATCGTCAGATAATGAGTAGTCGGATAAATTTGCCCTATCCAAGCAGCAACCCCTTCCAAAGATGAAACAGGATCCATCATGCCGGAAAATTGAATCGCAGGAATCAATGTTCCCATAGCTGTACCGGCTAACGCGGCTACCTGACTATTCGTCAGGGTTGATGCCAGCAAGCCAACGCTAGTTGTGGCAATCACATAAATAAAAGTACCCAACAACAAAGTGCTAAAACGCCCTGTAAAGGGCACTTTAAATAAGAACAGCGCTAACAAAAACAGAGCCACAAAACTAAACATGGCCAAGGCAATATACGGCAGCTGTTTACCCAGCAAAAACTCTAGTTTGGTTACCGGTGTGGTATACAAATTAAGTATGGAACCCAATTCTTTTTCACGTACCACCCCCAAAGCAGTCAGCATCGCCGGGATGAATATCAGCAACATGGGAATAACTGCTGGGACCATGGCTACCAAACTGAGTAAATCAGGATTATAACGAAAGCGCACCTCGATATCGGCCAGGTTCCGCGGCCACGCGCCGTAGTCTTCTTGCAGCCAAGTATTTAAAATATGCTGATGAATTGCTTGCGTGTAGCTTTGGATAGTCTCTGCTCGTTGCGGCATCCCCCCATCGATCCACATAGCTATCTCAGGCTGATCACCACGCGCTAAGTCACGGCCAAATCCAGGTGGAATTTCGACAACCAAAGCGAGCTCACCCGACCGCATGCGCGTATGTAGATCTTCATAACTGCGGATCGGGGCTTGCTCATTAAAATAGGCCGAGCCTGCGATATTCAAATTATAATTTTGGCTGACAGTAGATTGGTCCAGATCATATACAGCGTACTGTAAATCTTCTACATCCATGTTGATGCCATAGCCCATGACCAACATCAACAACACGCTGCCCAACAACGCCATCATCAAGCGCACAGGGTCACGGCGCAACTCTAATGATTCACGCAGGCTATAACTAAGCAAACGCTGCAAGCTAAATCTTTTGCGCTCAGGAATACGCACAATCGACTCACTGTCCAAGGTATCTGTATTCTTATCTTGGGTGGTCTCTGTAGCATCTATTTCATCGGCCGCATCCACACCTAACTCGCCACTTTGCATAGCCTCGACCAGGTAGCCGATGAAAGCCTCTTCTAGATCCTGGGCACCGCGTTTTTGAACTAGCTCTTGGGGGGTGCCCGTATCTAGAACCACCCCCGCATGCATCATCGACATGCGGTCACAGTGCTCGGCCTCATTCATAAAATGAGTGGATAAAAATATGGTCACCCCGTCTCGGCGAGACAAGTCAGCCAATAGCTCCCAAAATTTATCTCGAGCCACGGGGTCAACCCCAGAGGTAGGCTCATCTAATATCAACACCTCGGGCTCGTGCAGCACGGCCACCGCCAATTGCAATCGTTGGCGCACACCCAATGGCAGGTCATTTGGCAATTGATGCATCACCTCTTGTAGCTCGAAACGATCGGCCAGTGCTTCGACCGTTTCTTTGCGTGCATGAATGGGTAAGTGAAATAGCCGCGCATGCAGATAAAGGTTTTGTTCTACTGAGAGCTCGCCATACAGTGAAAAGCTTTGCGACATGTAACCGACGCGGCGGCGTGTAGCCAAATTACTGGCGTCGATGGGCTGCCCCAATAAAGTCGCCGTACCTGCAGACGGTGGAATCAGGCCAGTGAGCATTTTCATAGTGGTCGACTTGCCACAGCCGTTAGAACCCAAAAAGCCAAAAATCTCACCCTTGTAGACCTGTAAATGAACATCATCTACAGCAGTGAAATCACCGAATTTCTTGGTCAGCTCCTCAGATTCAATTACCACCTCGTCACTGGGCGGCAAAGGGGGTATATATACCTCGCGATGATCACGCGTTTTTTCTGCGGGCAGCAAACGTAAAAAAGCCGTTTCCAACGTAGGGCTTTGGGTCCGCTGCAAAAGATCTTTTGGTCGGCCTGTAGCTAACACTCGCCCTTCATCCATGGCGACCAGCCAATCAAAGCCAGCGGCCTCGTCCATGTAGGCAGTCGCGACCAGCACACTCATTTGCGGACGACGCGATCCGATGCGGGCAATGAGCTCCCAAAACTGTCGGCGCGCTAACGGGTCAACCCCAGTGGTAGGCTCATCCAAGATTAACAAATCCGGATCATGCACAAGCGCGCAGCACAGACCCAGTTTTTGCTTCATTCCGCCGGATAGTTTTTGTGCTGGTCGGTCAGCAAACTCACTCATCCCTGTGCTGGCTAATAGCTCTTTAATACGGGTATGACGTTCTTGTCGGTTTTGACCAAACAGACGAGCAAAAAAATCAATATTCTCGAATACCGACAAAGTGGGGTATAGGTTTCTACCCAACCCCTGCGGCATATAAGCGATACGTGCGCAATTCGCCTCTCGGGTCGCTTTATCGCGCATATCTACATCTAGCACTTGGAGCTCGCCCTGTTGTATTTTGCGCGCCCCTGCAATCAAGCCCAAAAGAGTAGACTTGCCCACACCGTCCGGGCCAATAATCCCTGTTACAACACCACGCGGCAGATCCAGAGATACCTCATTGAGCGCCAAGGTATCCCCGTAACGATGAAGCAAACCGCGGGTCTCGACCACAGGAGAATATTGTTTTTGCATCGATAATTACTGCGTGTTTGCAGTCTTATTAGCAGATGTCGACGCGGGCAGCTGGACTTCTAGGTGCGTCGGCCAATCTGACTCGGGATCCAATCGAATATAAGCCACGCCAGGAACCCCAGTCTTGACATACTCGATGTACTGATTGAGTAGCTCGGGGTCAATACGTACTTTGGTGCGAAACATCAGCTTTTGACGTTCATCACGTGTTTCTACAGATTTAGGCGTAAATTGGGCCACGCTGGATACAAAACTGACCTTGGCCGGGATAACGTACTGTGGCAAAGCATCCAAAATGATGCGAGCCTCTGCCCCCAAGGGCACGCGGCCAGCCTCACGCTCGGTCAAAAAGACAGTCATATAGACATCGGCCAAATCCACCAGATTAACCACTTTACCGCCATTGCCCAAGACCTCGCCAGGCTGAGCGATACGGTGCTGCACTCGGGCGGTCCGAGGTGCTCGTAATACCAAATCCTCAATCTCACTACTCAAATTATCAATGGCTGCCTGAGCCGCATTGATATTGGCCAGGGCTTGTGCGACCTCGGCTTCTGCAGCCTGGATTCCGGCCTGAATAGCATTGATCTGGGCTTTGGCCACCTGCAGCATAGCCTGAGCATTTAAAAAGCGCGTATGGTCATTATCCAGCTGCTGAGCAGATATGGCGCGCTCGGAAGCCAGTTTTTGAGAACGCTGCCAGGTCTTTTCTGCCAGGGAAAGCTCGGACTCGCGCTGTACTAATGTCGCCTCGGCCATTGCCTCGTCAGCTTGACGCTGGGCGACCTGCGCCCGCGCGGCCTCAACAGCACTTTCAGCCTGAGCCTTTTGGGCCTGTGCTTGAGCTAGCTGCGCATTAAGCGAACGCGGATCCATTTGTGCCACGACCTCATTAGCTTGGACCAGGTCCCCCTCTTGTACAAACACCTCTTTCAGTCGGCCAGACATTTTAGCGGCGACATCAATTTCGGTCGCCTCAAGCCGCCCATTGCTCATGGCAAAGCGATCATCTTCACTTTGTCCATATTCGTGCCACCACCAAGCACCCACCCCCAACAAAATAAAAGCACCCAGTAGGATATAAATCCAATTAATACTTCTTTTTTTCTGCGCCATCAAATCCCCTAATTTGATATTTAATTAGACTCGGGCAAAACCATCATCGCGCCTCTGCCCCGAGCTCACAAGGAACGCGAACACTTAAACCTAATCTATATCTTTAATTATAGACAGTGCGCGCTCCAAAGTGTCCTGCGTTTTCGCAAAACAAAACCTAATTAATGGTAAATGTGGGTCCTGTGCGTAAAAAGCGCTATAAGGAATGGCTGCTACCCCATAATGAGTGGTTAAGTAACGACAGCATTGTTCAGCATCCAAATTAGCCAAGGCACGAATCTTGCTGTAATCAGCCGTAATGAAATAGCCCCCTTGGGGCATCAACAACTGCCACTGGGTTCCTTGCAGCTCGTTTACAAATTTTTCAAGCTCAGGCAAAAAAATCGAACTAGAGGCAGTGACTGAATCAGTATCAACAGGGGCATCGCGCTTTAATAAGTCCGCCAAGGCCCATTGTGATGGGGTATGGACTGAAAATGTATTAATGCTATGTACCTTGCGAATTTCAGCCATCAGGGCTGCGGGTGCATAACAAAAACCAACCTTCCAACCTGTGAGGTGATAGGTTTTACCCAATGAACCCACCACCACACTGCGTGCTTGCAAAGCGGGCACTGAAGCCACACTACGGTGTTCAAGCGGTGCATACACCAAATCGCTATAGACTTCATCACTGAGCACGATGATTGGGCTGTCAGCCACGATCCCGGCCAACTGTTGTAGATCGCCCTCGCTCAATACGGTCCCACTGGGGTTATGGGGTGTATTGACAATGATCATGCGCGTAGCATCAGACACCTGCGCGCGCACCTGATACCAAGGCACGTTAAAGTCTTGTGGATCCAGTCCCACCCGCTTGATCACACCTCCAGCCAAAGTAACAATCGGCTCATAGATGTCATAAGCAGGTTCTAAAATGATCACCTCATCACCCTGCTGTATCAGTGCTAACACAGTTGAAAAAATAGCCTCGCTAGCACCTACAGTAATTGTTATTTCTGTTTCAGGGTCGTACTGCGCCCCTTGCAGGCGCTGCATTTTTTCTATTAGCGCTTCACGCAGTGCGAGCACCCCATGCCCAGGCGCATACTGATTATGTCCTGCAGAAATGTAATGCTGCATGCGCTCTGCCAAATCTGGATCAGGTGGAAAATCTGGAAAGCCCTGGGCCAAATTTAATGCCTGATGTTCTGCGGCTAACGCACTCATCACGGAAAAGATATTGGGCCTGAGATGCGGAAGTTTAGAAGTAACGTGCATGGAGTCTCCTCAAAGTATCAATGACTACCTTTGCCCTTATTCTAGTACTTTCCAACACCCATGCGCCCAAATGAAAAGAGCCTGACACAGTCAGGCTCAAACAACAATAGCGTTAACAGAAACGTTCAAATAAATTTAGCGACAACGCGTCTGTCAAATACCTTTGATCTTAGAGGAACCCCTCTTCTAATTGCATACCCCATTCGGTCTTTGCCGGCTGACGGCCTCGTGTCACTGCTTGTGCAGTAAAAAATTTTCCAGCACGACGATCAATTTTTTCAATCACACGTAACACGTTTGGTATCCATCTCCATTTAACATCGACCAACTGGCGCGTGCTTGAAGCTTGGG
Organism: Paenalcaligenes sp.; assembly: GCA_035301625.1. Taxonomy (GTDB): domain Bacteria; phylum Pseudomonadota; class Gammaproteobacteria; order Burkholderiales; family Burkholderiaceae_B; genus Paenalcaligenes. The sequence goes on along the minus strand of DATGTW010000054.1, from coordinate 11,261 downwards.
CAAAGGTTGTATTCGCAGACGCAGCCAAGTTGCAATCAATCATTTAAAAAACCCTATAAAGAAAAGTTAAATTGTTTTCTTCACACAACACTTACTATTCTAGGGTAAACCCTAATGAATGTCTAGGGGAAAACCCTAGGAGAAACTTAAAGGTTAACCAAGCAACAAATACCGTTGCAAAAAAGCAACACAAGCTGTGAAAAGCCCTAAAAACAATACTCGTAAAAAAATTGTCAGATTAGGCAAAATGACTTGGAGGGCTTTTATAATGAGGAAAGACCAGAGGTTCTATCGGCTTTTTACAGGCTGAGCTCTGGTGTTCCACCCTTGGAAAACAAAAATACTTGACAAAGGAGAAACCTATGGCAGAACAATGGCTAACCTCTCTTATCACCGACACCCCACAAGAGGGGTATGAGCTCGCCATCGCCCTGAGTCGCCGCGGCGTTCGCTACACGCAACCCGACCCCGAAGTACTGCACCGACTGCGTCCTGAATATGCCGAGGATGCCAGCGAATTAACAGCTGCCTCACAAGTCATTGCCATCAATTTCCAAACTGTTGCTGCTGCAAATAACTACTGGCGAGACTAAATACTCTAAACAAAAAAGCCCGTGCATCAGATAAAGCACGGGCTTTTTAGGTTGACAAGGAAAGAAAGTATTTATTACTTAAATAGGCTCAAAACCAATCTCTTCAACCAAGTCACGCAGTTTATCAATTTCGGCATTCCATAATGCCTGAGACTCTTCCACGGTCATTTTATTTTGTACGATACGACCCTCAGATTCTAGCTGCTGACGCACCTTGGGCTGCTCAAGAGCGTAAGCTACGGCCTCATTCAGTTTCTCTTTGATCTCAATGGGCGTACCCGCTTTTACAAAATAACCGCCCGGAATACTGTAGTCGTAATCCCCAATTATCGCGCTCTCGCTGATCGTAGGAATGTCTTTTAAGGGCTCTGGTAAGTCATTGCTCAAACTACTTAGGATCTTTATACGTCCTTCGTCTTGTAGCCCCAGCATTGAAACTTGAAAAGCTAAAATAGCAAAATCAGTGGATCCTGCTGCCAAATCTGTAATAGCAGGTGCTGCGCCCCTATAAGCAATATGCTCTAAAGGTGCCCCAATATCTTGACTAATTTTTTCACCAATCAAATGATACAAAGAACCCGTGCCTACCGTCCCATAGGTCAATGGCTGTTTTGAATCGCGCGCCATCTCGATCAGCTCATCCAAACTGTCTACACCCAGTCCATCTCGTATTAAAACAACCAATGTTGCATCAGTAATGGCATGCGCCATTTCAAACTGTTCGGGCTCGTAATCCACAGCACTATTTACATAGGAAGGCAGGATCAATTCATTGGGTGAACCATGAAAAATTTGATAGCCGTCGGCAGGCATCGATAATAAACGATTGGCTGCGATGGCCCCGGTCGCACCGCCAATATTTTCAACGATCACTGTTTGCCCCAAGGATTCTCCAATCGGACCATTAAAAATACGTGCAGACGCGTCACTGGCCCCACCCGCTGGATAGGGAACGATCAAAGACACTACCTTGCGATCAGGATAGTTATCTGCCGCCTGTGCTATTGAAAAAAAACAAAGGAACGAAAAAAGTAATGCAAAAAAAGCAAGCGTTTGTTTCCTAAGCATGCCGAGTCTCCTTTATTGAATAGTTATTGCTTCTGAGTATAAAAAGGGCCCAAATCACAAACAATGATCCCGAGAGACATAAATTGATGCATTAAATGCACCAATAGCTTAAAAAAACAAATACTGCGCTCTAAGCACCCCCCTGATATCTTATAAAAACTGTTTACGACTATCCTGCGGTACCAGGCACGGAAGCATAGGCAGGGACTTGCTTTTTAAGATGCTCTAACAAAGCGACTGCAGCAGGACTTAGATATTTCCCTTGGCGGGTAACGGTTTCGATACCACAGGAATTAAATATCTGGTTAGCCATTGGTAACAGCACTAAATTTGGCAGCTGGTAGGTATGCACAAATGAGGTTCCGCTCAGGATATACCCAAGTTTGGCATAAGCATACTGCCACAAAGCCCGATAGGAGGAAGTGACAAAATCAAAGCGCAGCTGCACGCGCTCATTTTGTTCGGCTTGCCGAATAAACTCGCGCAAACCAAAATGCTCTTGCAATGTAGCCCCTTTGTAAGGCAGCAAATCAGCTAAAACCAAAGGGCGGTGAATCCCCGTCAACGGATGGTCTTTATGCACAATAGTTTGTATCGGCGAAGAGGTCCAAAGATGATGGCGCCGTAGCCGCACATCTTGTGTGGCTTGGTAGAGCAGTGCCATATCCAGACGATCCTCTAATAACCCCCCAATGAGCTGCTGCGAGCCGGCCACTACTAACTGTATTTTAATACTGGGGTTTTGAGCCATGAATCGCGTAATTACCGGATAGAAAAACAAATCAAGCATCCCCTCCCCCAGGCCTAATGCGATTTGACCCCGTCGCGCATGCTTATGCTCGCTAATGCGTTGATACAACTGTCGTGTCAACTCTGCCTGTTGCTGGGCATAATTCGCCAAGATCAGTCCTTCTTCAGTCGGAACAACACCCCTGCCCTGACGCGCCAGTAATTTCAAACCTGTTTCGGCTTCGAGTTGTGCAATCGCTCGACTAATAGAAGAAGCATCCACATCCAGTACCTCAGCGGCAGCACGTAATGAACCGCTAAGCACCACCTGCTGAAAATAAAACAAACGTTTAGTATCAGGCGTATTATTCATTGAGGCTCCGTTGAGGTTTTTGCAACAATATAGTTCAAGATAATGCATTGGACCCTTTCCCAAAATCAGGGAAAATGGGGAGTACCTATAGCAACAAAGGATGAGACAACACAATGAGCTTTAGCCAAAATTTGATTTCAAAAGAATTAACACGCCAAATGGAACAGTGGCGCCAAGATATCCACGCTCACCCAGAAACAGCATTTGAAGAAGTCCGCACTTCAAAACTAGTAGAAGAAACACTACGTGACATGGGGCTGCCAGTAGAGACAGGCATCGCCCAAACTGGACTAGTTGCAACACTGAAAAATGGAGAAGGTCCGACTATCGGCCTGCGTGCAGATATGGATGCATTAGACATCCACGAGCTAACTGGCAAACCCTATGCCTCTAAATTCCCCGGCAAGATGCATGCCTGTGGGCACGATGGCCATACCGCGATGCTCTTGGGGGCAGCTCGTTATCTCACTGAACACCGCCCCTTTAAAGGCACAGTACATTTTATTTTTCAACCTGCCGAAGAAAATGAAGGGGGCGGCCGAGTGATGGTCGAAGAAGGACTTTTTGAGCGTTTCCCCTGTGACGCTGTCTTTGGACTGCACAATGCACCGCGCATGCCCCTTGGGCATTTTGGCATCCGCTCAGGCCCAATGTTATCTGCATCAGATTTCTTTGATATTGAAATAACAGGTACAGGTGCTCATGCAGCCTATCCACAATCCGGAACAGACGCTATTGTCGCTGGCTCTCAACTCGTATTGGCTTTACAGCAAATAGTCAGTCGCAATAATGATCCTCTAAATCCTTTAGTCGTGAGTGTGACGGAATTTAGAGGTGGAGATACCTGGAACGTACTACCAGAAACAGTCGTTATTCGGGGAACTTGTCGTTGTTTTTCCGAAGAGGTACGCGCTCAGACCAAAAAACGCTTTGAAGAAATATGCGCAGGCATTCAAACCCAAACCGGTACTACGGTGCGTCTGGACTATATCGAAGGTTATCCAGCTACCGTCAATGAAAAGCAGGCAACCCAGCACGCGATCACAGCAGCGCAGTCAGTAACTGGCAAAGAGCGTGTCAACACAAAAAGCCCTCAAAGAATGGGCTCAGAGGATTTTGGCTTTATGCAACAAGCCTGCCCTGGTGCTTATATCGTCATGGGTACTTCAGAAACCGGCAACGAAGCCAATGTCCATAATCCCTACTACGACTTTAATGATAACGCTCTAAGTTTGGGGGCTTCTTATTGGGTAACGCTGGTCAAACAATTTTGTCCCGCTTAATTCTTGAAAAATGGCAAGGGCTTACTTATCCAAGCCCTTGCATACATTGTTTGCTATGCGCTACACACTACGCGCGGTAACCGCATTACGCAAGTTGCTCTGCCACCTGCCAGTCGCTGTCTTGCTCACTTTGCAGCAACTGATGCTGGCGGGCTCGATAACGCTCTACGGCTACCTCTTTGACCGGGCCAAAGCCACGGATCTCTTGGGGCAAGCGGACTAACTGCAATTTATATTCATAATTACCCTCATTCAGACACCCTGTGATTTTTTCGATTTGCGTGATGAATTCATCACGTAGGGCCCGCTCCATTTTACGTTCGGCCTGGTAACCAAAGACATCCAACACTGACCCACGCACAAATTTAGCACGCGCCAACCAAGGCATTAATCGTAATATCCAAGACCCCATACGACGTTTTTGCGGACGGCCATCACTGCCCAATCGCGTAATGAATGGAGGTGCCAAATGCAGATTGAGCGTAAACCCTTCCTCAAACTGCTCTTGTAATGAATCCATAAATGAGGACGAGGAGAAAAGCCGTGCGACCTCGTATTCATCTTTATAGGCCATAAGCTTGTACAGACTATGCGCAGCCTGCAAGGTGAGCTCTTGGGCTTGTGGCTTAACACGTTGCTCGGCCTCTTGGAGTGTTTTAATTAATATGCGGAAACGCTCTGCATAAGCCCGGTTTTGATAAGCCACCAAACGCGGCATATACAGGTCCAAAGCTGCCTGAACAGTTTCTGGACGTTGACCTGTTGCAGCTGCAGCTGCAGCTGAAGCTGATGCTGCGGGTTCGAGTAACGCATCCAGCACCTGGGGGTCATGAGACCACACGCGGCCCACCTGAAAAGCCAGTTTGTTGGCTTGTACCGCAACACCATTAAGCTCGATTGCACGCTCGATAGCCTCATGCTGTAAAGGAATAGCCCCCCGTTGCCAAGCCACGCCCAACATCAACATGTTGGATAGAATACTGTCGCCCAATAAACGCTCAGCTAAATGATAAGCATCTAAAGAGCGGCTGTGTTGCTCACCAGTCTGAGCACTGAGTTGCTCTACCAGCGCCTGACGCGGCATGTGCACATCAGGTTGCGCTGTAAACTCAGCGGTCGGCGCCAGATAATCGTTGATAAACACTTGGGTATGGCCGGGACGCACGCTACGTGCTGCATCGAGATTCGTCGCTGCCACACTATCACACCAAATAGCAACATCAGCTTGCTGCGCATCGATACGCACAGGTCCGACCAACTCATCACCGGCACTTAAGCGTACGTGGCTGATCACAGTCCCACCCTTTTGAGCCAAACCAGTAATATCCAGCACCGAAGAAGCCCGATATTCTAAATGAGCAGCCATAGCAACAATCGCACCGATAGTCACAACTCCAGTGCCACCAATACCAGCAACAATCAAATTGCAGTCGGTGTCAGGGATAACCGGTGCAGGAGCATCCTGTAGTGTGCTATCCAAATGACGCTGTAAAGTGGATGTGTCCATACCAACCGCTTTGCGAGGCTCAGCATCCAAAACTGAAACAAAACTAGGGCAAAATCCTTCCACACAACTATAGTCTTTGTTGCAGCTAGATTGGTCAATAGCTCTTTTACGGCCCAACTCTGTTTCCAAAGGCACTACTGACAAACAATTAGATTGCACCCCACAGTCACCACAACCCTCGCAAATCTCAGGATGAATATAAATGCGCCGCGCGGGATCCGGGAACTGATTCTTTTTGCGTCGACGACGTTTCTCGGCAGCACAAGTCTGATCATGAATCAAAACAGTCACCCCGGGGATGTCACGCAATTCGCGCTGTAAAGAATCTAATTCGCGACGATGGTGCACCTGTATGCCGCCAGGCAAATCTATATTTTTATAACGCTCGGGCTCATCCGTAGTGACAACAACCTTGGCCACCCCCTCGCCAATTACCTGTTGACAAATACGCGGCACTGAAATGGGCCCATCCACAGGCTGCCCACCCGTCATGGCAACGGCATCATTAAATAGAATCTTATACGTAATATTGGCCCTGGCAGCCACAGCCTGTCGAATTGATAAATAACCCGAATGAAAATACGTGCCCTCGCCCATATTTTGAAAAATATGCGCACCCTGCATAAAAGCCGAAGCACCAATCCAGTCTGCCCCCTCGCCCCCCATTTGGGTGAGCCCCTGAGTATTACGATCCATCCAAGCCGCCATATAATGGCAGCCGACCCCAGCCAAAGCCTTGCTGCCCTCAGGAACACGGGTCGAGGTACTATGCGGACACCCAGAGCAAAAATAAGGACGCCGCGTCAACCCAAAACTGTGCAATGGCTTTACTGTCGGTGCCACAATAGACTGCTTTGATGGCTCGGACTGAGCCGCAAAACCATCATCACAATGACCTAACCAGCGCAACAAAGCGCGCCTGACTATAGAAGGACTCAACTGTCCCGAAGAAGGAATCAAAGCCGCCTGATGCAAATCCTGTTTACCCATAATGGTGGGCTGAGAAGTACGTCCATAAAGCAGGTTTTTGATCTGCGCCTCGATAAAATCACCTTTCTCTTCGACCACTAAAACATGATCTAAACCCTCAACAAAATCCAGCAAACCTTGCACTTCTAATGGCCAAACCAGCCCCACCTTGTAATGGCGGATAATGGGTAACTGCGCCCCATATTCTAGAGCCAAGTCCTCAAGAGCCTGTAGCGCATCCAGCGTAGCTTTACCGCTACTGATAACCCCCAAACGCGCGCTCGGCGCTGAATCCAAAACACGATCCAAAGGATAGGCGCGCGCGAACTCCTCAATCGCACGCAACCGTGACTCGATATTTTGCTCGATCTTGGGCGTCAAAAAAGGACGCGCATCATAACTACGCGCGTGTTCTGAAGGGGTCGCAAATTTATTAAACTGTGGCAAAGGCGGAATCTCAAAACTACGACCACTCTCAACCGTCTCGGTAATCGCCTTAAAAGCTACCCACGCCCCTGAATAACGTGACAGTGCCCAACCCCACAAACCAAAATACTCGTACTCTTGTACAGAAGACGGATGCACAACAGGCATACGTAAATGACGCAAAGCCTGCTCACTACCATGAGGCACAGAAGAAGACACCCCAGCGTGGTCATCCCCAACCACCACCAAAACTCCACCATGATGACTGGCCCCAGCGGCATGCCCATGCAATAAAGCATCCCCAGAACGATCGACCCCAGGGCCCTTGCCATACCACATCCCAAACACACCATCCACGTCTTTATCCGGATGCGTGTCCAGTTGCTGCGTGCCCATCAACATGGTCGCAGCTAAATCCTCATTAATAGCAGGCTGAAAACGGATATTGGCTGCTTGTAATTCTTGTTCATGACGCCATAGAGTCGCATCGACTCCACCCAAAGGGGACCCCCGATAACCAGAAACAAATCCAGCTGTATTGAGCCCCTGCGCCTTATCGCGCTGGGATTGACTCAATAACATGCGCAACAGCGCCTGAGTACCCGTGAGGAAAATGCGCCCCGAATCAGCCCGTATATTTTGATCTAATTCATACTCTAGATTAATCGCATGACGCATAACAACCTCCTTTAGATCCATCATACGTTCATCTAGGCGCTATTTTTTTTCCTTTTTATTGCGTAAAATCCCTAATAAATAGAATAAACATTTGCTAAAGGAGGAATTATGGATAAGATTGATTTAAAAATTTTGAAATCTTTGCAAAACAACGCCAAAGCATCCGTACAACAAGTATCCGACCAAGTAGGATTGTCAGTCGCCCCCGTTTGGAGACGCATCAAAAACCTGGAAGAAAAAAAGATCATCACTGGCTATCACGCAGCAGTAGATAGAACCTTAGTAGGGCTACAAAGCTGCATGTTTGCACAAATCAGCCTAGACCGACACTCATCTAATCGAGTGGAAAACTTTATCCAAGCCGTCATGGACGCACCAGAAATAGTCGCCTGCTATGCAGTCACCGGAGACGCGGACTTTTTACTCAAAATAGTCGTCCCCGACCCCGAGCAATACGACCGATTCCTGCACAGATTCTTTTTTAACCTGCCTGCCGTTCGTCAAACTCGCACCATCGTAGTCTTAAGGGAAATCAAAAACCAACCGCAACTCCCCCTCATATAAAATATTCAAGGCGCTCAGAAGGAAATGCTTTGAATATGTTCCGAGCGAAGCGAGATATCGAAAAACAATGCCTGCAGAGTGACGCACAAAAACCCGCTGTCACAGATGCCACTAATTAAAGAGGAACGAAGAGCACTGTTTTAGAAGTTTTTCGAACGATAGCGAGACATTGGAAAAAAACGCTCGCAGACCGACAAGCAGTAGCCTCCCTCAAAGCAACGAGCAAAAAAAAGGCCCATCACGAAAGCGATGGGCAAATTGGAGGTCAATCATATGTCGAACAGCAACGACATTAAAGAAAGCGAAAATTAAAACACTTCGTCCTTGAGGTGGTACCAACGATATAGGAATCGTTGACCCAGCCGACGGAACGGCGCAAATATAGGTGATTCGATGGCATTCATAACGTTGGGATACGGTAAGCGCCCTTCGAAGATAGGCAAATCCAATTTGTGACCCTGGCCTGCAATCCATTCAGCCATGCGTTTACCCGCTTGGGCTGAATACATCACCCCATTACCCCCATACCCTAAAGCATAATAAATGCTCTCATTGGGATCTGGCTGCACGATACGCGGCATCATGTCATGGCTGACATCCACCCAGCCCCACCATGAGTACTCAAGCTCGATGCCTTTCAGGGCTGGGAATTTGCGGTGCATTGAAGCACGTAAAAGGTCTTCGTACTGCTGTTCTGGTGCATCGCGCCCAGTAATCGCGCTGCGGCTACCAATTTGCAAGCGATTATCGGGCAATAAGCGGTAGTAATGTCTCAGGACGCGGGTATCGGTCAGAATTTGACGGGTATGAAACTTGCAAGCCTCGATCTCATCATCAGTCAATGGACGGGTGACGATAGAGTTCGACAAAATAGGCATCAATCTGTTTTTAAATTCTTTGTGCAGACTGTTTGATGTATAGCCCCCCGTCGCTACACCGACTGCTTTGGCTTTGACGACACCACCAGGAGTACGCAGATAATGCGAACCACCGCGGGTCTCCCAGCCTAATACTGCGCTAGAAGGGTGAACAGTGGCGCCTAGGGCGCGTGCCTTGCGCTGATAACCAAAAGCCAACTTGCCGGCATGGATACCGATCCCTTCGGGTTCATGCATGGCACCATGAGCCTCGTGATCATCTACCCATTCATTGCGTACGGTATCTTTATCTAAAATGCGTGCATTATAGTTAAAGGTGTTGCGCAAAAGTTCGGCTTCTTTTTCAAGATCTGCCATGACGCGTGCTCTATGAGCAATATACAAGTGCCCACCAGGCTGCGGCTCGCAGTCGATATCCTTGATCAACTCTTTGAAATTTTCCATGCCCTCAACGCATTCTTGGTGCATTTTGAGAGCAACATCTAACCCCCAGCGCTGTATCCATTGCGAGCGCTTGAGGCGCCCAGATGCACATTGTGCTTGCCCGCCGTTGCGGGTACTACATCCCCATGCAGTACGATTTGCTTCGAGTACTGTGGCCTTGATGCCGTGCTCCTGGGCTAAATAGATCGCAGTTGTCAGACCTGTAAAGCCAGCACCGATAATGGCAACATCCACCTCTACATCGTGGGTTATTGGGCCGTCATCCTCCGGAGGAGCGCCAGCAGTGCCGATCCAGTAGGTCGGAGCGTAATCGGTGCCCACACCAGGAGTAGCATCGAGTATCGGATCATAACCAGGATCGTAACTCGTTTGCGCAGGCGTGGCCTGACCTTGATTTAGTTCTTGCCCTTTATCTGATGCTGTCATGTCTTTACCTCTACTTCACTGCGGGTCTATTTTTTCTATATGCGCTTTTAATAGCGATCTTGTCACCCGAAAAAGTGTATAAATCAACCATGCGTGCCTCGTGTTTGCCCCCTTCTAGGTCAGTGCCACGAAATAATGAGGTATTCATAGCACGGTTATCATCCAAGATGAAAAACTCGGGGTCGAGCCATGCGGCATTAGGGATGTTGGTCCATGCTGCTTGGAAAGCTGCGCGTACCTGTTCACGCCCTTCGTGCACAGTGCCTTGCTCGGTCTCACCAGCGATGGTGTAAAAGGCACATTCATCAGCAGTCAAGCTCATGATGGTATCAATATCATGGTCATTCCATGCCTGAATGTATTTTTTCAAAGTTTCGAGCATTTTTTGTCTCTTATCCATTGTGATGTGCTCCTTATGGATTAGTGAGTACGTTCCTGCCAACAACTATTGCGCAGCAGGCAAACTGTCTGTTTCAATCATGCCCTCGGCCGGAGACGAAGCCTCGGCCAGATATCTCTTTTTGGGCATCCGTCCGGCTAGATAAGCATCACGACCTGCTTGAACCGCACGTCGCATTGCTCGCGCCATCAAAACCGGTTTTTGCGCATAAGCCAACGCTGAATTCATTAACACCGCATCACAGCCTAATTCCATAGCAATGGCTGCATCAGAAGCGGTGCCAACACCTGCGTCAAGCAAAATAGGCACGGTGGCTTGTTCGATAATAAGTTTGATATTCCAAGGGTTGAGCACCCCCATGCCCGAGCCAATAATAGAGGCTAACGGCATTACCGCTACACACCCCATCTCTTCGAGCATTTTTGCTTGGACTGGATCATCCGAACAGTACACCATGACCTGAAAGCCGTCTTTAACCAATGTTTTGGCGGCCTTTAGGGTCTCGGGCATGTTTGGATACAGGTTAGTTGGACTACCGAAAATCTCTAGTTTGACCAAAGGATGTCCATCCAGCAGCTCACGTGCCAAACGCGCCAAACGGACGGCGTCTTGGGCACTGTAACAACCTGCTGTATTGGGCAAATACGTAAATTCCTGAGGCGAGACGTATTCGAGCAAACTGGGCTGATCAGTATCTTGACCGATATTGGTACGCCGTATGGCCACCGTAACGATCTCGGCACCACTTTCCAGGATCGCAGCACGCGTCTCCTCGTAATCTTTGTATTTTCCAGTTCCAACCAGCAGACGCGAACGGTAGGTATTACCTGCTAATACAAATGGGTCTTCTAGTGGCATCCTATTACTCCAGAACGGGTGGCCGGCATTATGCCAGCCACCCTAACAAGCAAGTGATATCAAAC